>JASFJX010000647.1:0-3191 GCA_050119385.1 Candidatus Thiodiazotropha sp.
TCCTCGTTGTAATCCACCCGGTGTTGGGTGTACGAGGAATTATCGACTTTAATTAAGCACTTGGGGTGTATTCTGCCGCGAAGCGGCTTCGTTCAACCATGCCATCAAATCCGACGCTCGTGCCTCGCGCGGCTCATGGCAAACGTTATGCGAAGAGAAGATAGGCATGGAGAAGAAATACATATTCTTTGAATCACCACTCCCTCTAGCAATTTTATTTGGCGGTTTTATTATTTTATTTGCCGGAGTTGCGCTGATTGCTCTTTTACTGCCCGGTAACTTCTTGGCTGTTGCGTTATTTATAGGGCTTATTTCATTTGCAGTAGTCAGTCTGTCATTTCGTGTAGAAAACAAACCTAAGAAAAAAGGATAGATCAAGATGCCAGAAAAAGAAGGCAATATAAAGCGTGATAGCGATAGGATACTAAATGACATTCTTTGTGAATTGAAGAAAAATAACGAATTATTAGAATCACTACTAGTGGTTCAAGGTAATGTACAATCTAGACAAAAGAAATTTTGGCTTATGGCACTTGCTCAAGTTGCGTTAATAGTAGTAGTTCTAGCATGGTGGAGTTCAAAATATGGCATATAAATTAGTGATTTCGCATAACAAAAAGCTCCAACGGATTTTGTCGCTGACGCGTCAAATCCGCTGACCTTAGCGTTAGCGGTCCCAAAAGAGCAATATCGTACAATATAAACATTCCAAATTTGATTATTCTTCTTTGAAATTTATCCAAAATTGGATGCAAAAATAAACAAAGGAGAATACCAATGGAAACAATGATCAATTCTGCAAATATCGCCAATGGAACCATTCACTATCCTGGTCATTCAGAAAACATCTCAGAAATTGAATGGGTCGAGCATCCTAAATTTAAAGGCGTTTACCTCAAACACTTAATAAAGGGAGCAAATACAAATGGTCAATTTAGTTCACATCTCGTTAAAATTGACCCTAATTGCTCGCTTGACACCCATTGCCATGAAGAACAATGGGAATTACACGAAGTAATTGAAGGGCAAGGGGTATGCAATCTTATCGAAGAAACAGTAAGCTATCACCGTGGGAAAATAGCAGTTATTCCAAAGGGGGCAAATCATAAGGTTCAGGCAAGCAATAATGGCCTCACATTATTCGCTAAATTTATCCCTGCTTTACTCTAAGGCTTGGTGCAGGCTAGTGGTCGGGAGGTTGAATGAAAAATCGAGATGAATTTGTAAAGTTTTTCAATCTCCCTTTTCCCAATGGTGTAGAAGCCGTGACTGGGACAAATGTTTCCAATATCTTCAAACGGCATATTCATAAAGTTTACATTATCGGCAAGGTTATTGAGGGAAAACGGGTTATTACTATCCATGAAAGTTCTGTCAAAATCTCAAAAGAGGAAATTTTCATAATTAACCCCGGCCAAGCACATTCTTGTGAGTCTTCAAAAGAAGGAGGTAATTGCCATTCATATCAAGTTCTCAGCGTATCACCAGATATAATGAAATCTCTTGCCAAGCAAATATCAGAGAAACCAGAAAACAACCCATATTTCGAAGATATAAAGTATCACAGCAAAGAGTTGGCACACCATTTCGGTAAAATATTTCAATTATTCGAAATAGCCGTATCTCAATTAGAGATTGAGGCTGAAATAAATTCTATTTTATCAAAACTTATTCTGCAATTTTCAAAAGTACCCCCAAAAATATGTCTCATAGGCAACCAAGAAAATTCAGTAAAAAGAGTCTGTGATTATATTGCCAACCATTATCCAGAAAATCTCTCACTTAACCAGTTGTCGCAAATTGCTTGTTTAAGCCCTTTTCATTTTCAACGAGTTTTCACACAAATTATGGGCATATCAGCACATGATTATTTAATCCATTACAGAATAAGTGAATCTAAAAAGATGTTATTGAAATCAAAAGACATTGCTGATATAGCAAATGAAACAGGTTTTGCAGATCAAAGTCATTTTTCAAAAACATTCAAGAAAACCGTAGGGATACCACCTGGAAAATACATAAAATTCAATCAAATCCGCTAACAAATCGTTCAACGCAGACCCGTGAGCACGCGCGTTTTTTCGAGTTTGCCCCAACATTGTGCCACGCTCGAAGTTGGTTGCTAAACCTATAGGCGGGCTGGTTAACTCATCGTTAGCCAATAGGAGTCGAGGATGAATAGACTTTTTTTACTAATTCTTACATTGATGCTTTTGGGTTGCCAAACACAGCCAATTAATCCTATGACTGGCATGGCAGACAAGGTCTTTGAACTCCCATCTTATGACCAAAGGGTGCCGTCACTATCGTTAGCTGAAATAGAAAAGGAAATTAAAAAATTGAATTCTGTTATCGGTGGATACCCGCCGAAATTTACATCGACGCAACACAGGGATATGACGTATGTAACGTGGGCAAATCTCTTGCAGGAGACACTTGCCTACCAAACGACTGAGGATGGGACTGAGCAAATACTATATCTTCTTTCAGAGCTTTATAGGCAAGGTCATAATCTTGATGTGCGCCACTCTGCGGAAAATGCAAAAAAGTCTATAGATGAATGCCTTGGGGTAAATAACCATTCTGTTCCATGCAACTTTTCAGCAGTATATTTTTATCTGTCAGTTAATCCAAAATATGCAGACAAGGCAGAAAAGAGTCTCTCTTTTTTAAGAGGACACTATGCGCCTAAGCCTAATCATGAAGTAGAGCGGGCATATGTAACGCTCTATATATTTAAGCAAGATGCAGTTGCGGCAAGGGAGCAAATAGATTATTTCATTCAAACTTTTCCTGATTCTCCAGATAGGGAGATTTTTGAAAAAATACGTTCTGGCCTTGATGATGGCGAAATCAAGAAGCACCAGATATAGGGCTAACAATCCGCTGCACAAGGACAAAAAATTTACTTAGACACCCACCCAAAATTTGCCAAATCCAAGTCAGTATGGCAATCTCCTGTGCATACTCGATGTCAAGGAGCGATATCATGCCTAAGCCAAGGAAAGCCCAGGTTTCACTGGAAGCCACCCCGTATTACCACTGTGTTTCTCGCTGTGTGCGCCGCGCCTTTCTCTGTGGTGTGGACCCCCTTACTGGCAAGAGCTATGAACACCGACGACAGTGGATTGTCGATCGCATCAAGCAGCTGACGGATATCTTTTCCATCGACAGCTGCGCTTACAGCGTGA
>JASFJX010000648.1:0-3185 GCA_050119385.1 Candidatus Thiodiazotropha sp.
AACTCGCCACTGAGCGGATCGCCGGCAGCGTCGAAGCGGCGAGCATAGACGCCCACTGTACCCACTTGATCCTGATCCTCGGAGGTCCAGGTGACAATGAAATTACCCGCCCCGTCCACATCCACAGCGGCCTGGCCCTGGTTGCTGGCAGTGGTCTCATTGACCCGAAACTCTACGTCCTGGGGGGTTCCTGCAGCATCGAATAGCTGGGCATAGACGCCAGAAAGGTCGCCGTCCTGACCAATGCTGCTCCACACCACCATGAAATTGCCGTCGGCATCCATGGCGACAGCGGTCGACTGTTGAACACCCGTAGTGTAGCTGTTGATGCGGAACTCGTCACTCGTGGCCGTGCCGCTGGCGTCGAACAGCCGGCCGTAGACATCGCCGCTGTTTTGATCCTCCCATACGACAACGAAGTTGCCGGCGCTGTCGCTGGCCACTTGGTTGCCTGAAGAGTCATAAGTGAGCTGACCATTAGTCGTTGTCTGGTTGACCAGGACCTCGCTGCCGGTGGGCGTGAGAGTGAGCACCCCCTGCCAGTTCTGTTGCCCGGTATCAGCCAGGGCGACGGATGTTTCAATGTCGCCGGCCTGGTACTCCAGCTCCCAGTCGCCGCCCAGACCGATGTTGCCGGTGAGATCGTCGCTGGCGGCCACATCGGCGCCTGTCAGCGCGGCGAAGCTGTCGATAAACCGCTCCCCCGATGCGCTGGCTGCGAGATTGCAGCCGTAGATCATCCAATCGCCTTCGGCGCTCAAGGCCTGCCCCCAGGCGCCGACCTGTTCCGCCATCCGCTGCAAGCCTTCGAGATCGAGGCTTGTATCGCCGAGATGAATAGCGCCATCACTGCCGTGGCTGATCAGGTGGATTGCCGTCAAGTCCTGGTATTGGGCAAGGATTTCGCTAACCTGGTCGATACCATTGCCGGCGCTATCAAGGAACAGGATCTCGAAGCTACGCTCTTCATTCCCCGCTACCAGCTGGTCAACCAGTGATTGATAATTCGGTGTGGCGGTGTCGATGATCACCAGTTCCCGGGACGTTGTATCGGTTACATCCCCTTGAATCTGCGGCTCGGCCAGCAATGCCGTTTCGATGGCCTGCAGGTCGCCGTCGTCGACCTGCCGGTCGATATCATTCGGCATCAGGTCGACGGCAATGGCCGCCAGATCCGCGGAAAGCAGGAGACGAGGCTCCAACTCTTCACAGATCAGAATACCGGCGTTTTTTTTTGCTCGCCCACGGGTCATCGGGTAACGATCCTCGTTTCAATACCCAAGTCTGTGAGTTGCTGTCGGTAATTATCGGCTATCTGGCGTTTGCTGAAATAGCCGAGGGAGATATGTCCTTTCAACTCTCCTTTGGTGATAATCCAGGTATCATTCACACCCTTTTCACGCAGTGTCTTTGCCTGGTGTATTGCCTTCGACAGGGGCAGCAAGGATTCTTGGGTCACGATCAGGTAGCGATGCTCTCGTGCCTCTTCATCGGCAGGTATATTGATGGATGGCCCCTGCTCAGAACTATCCGTTTGAGTATCGACAGGCTCGTTTTGCTCGATGAGCGATCCTGCCTGCGCCAGACTATCCTCGCTCTGTGGGCTGGCAGGTGCCGTTTTCGGACTCGCCATTTTGTCGAGGAAACGAACCTGACACCTCAATCCACTGATGAGGCTGAAATCATCATTGGGAATCTCGAGACGGACGCGGAAGGTCCCGCTGGCGGCATCGAGTATGGGATCGACTATCTTCACCACCGCCTCATGAGCGCCCCCCACCGGCATCTCCGGAGTCACCATGGCCAGTTGGCCGGTCTTGATCTTGCCCAACAGGGAGACCGGCGCCACGACCTCCACGCGCAGAGGGTTGATCTGAGCGATCTTGATGATGGGCTGCTCCTCCACCGACTCCCCCGGGTTGAGATAGCGGTCAACCACGATGCCGTCGATGGGGCTACGAATGGTGTGGCGATTAAAGAACGCCTCGGCCTGTTTCAGGTCGAGTTCCGCCAAATAGCTGTTCTCTTTGGCCTGGCTAAGTTGGTAACGGGACAGGCGGGTTTCGGTTTTGACCTTGTCGTAATCCTGAAATGATGAGAGCTTCTTTTCGTGCAGCTCCTTGATGCGGTCCAATTGACGCCGGCCGTAGGCGAGGCTGACCTCTTGCAGTCGTACATCGCTGTCAATTGAAGCCTTGGCACGGGCATATTCCAGGGCAGCCAACTCGACTTCGGATTCAAGCTTGGCAATGACCTGGTTCTTTTCAATACTGTCCCCAATATCAACGGAAACTGTCTCGAGAATACCGTCGATGCGGGAGCTGAGCTTGACTGTCATGAACGGCTCGATGACGCCGTCGAGGGTTTCGGTTCCATCCGCTATCGTTACCGATGAAAAGAGGCATACTAGCCCCCCTATCAGAAGATAACTTATGTTTTTCATTGTCTGTTTTCACTTATCTCGCTGTAATCATTAACCTTAAAACAGCTTCCAAGCGCTATTGAGAATAGTTCTCACTCCTATTCCGTGTCATATAACTTTATACACAAGCAATCGGCCTGCAATCCGAAACCTTGATAGATATCAAGTTTATTGATATATGCAGGTGGATATTTATGAACTAAATTCCTGGATATCACTTGCTTTTGTTATATTTGATATCGTCGAAGGCTAACCCGAATATTTCACCCGGTCACCTGGAAAAGAAATTAACCATATGTTTTTAAATGATATTTCCGGTATATTAGCAAAGTGCAAAGTGTAACCGACCACTGCTTGACGCGCCCTCGCGCCGGTCTCGCCACCCAGCTGGGGTAGTCCTACCCCCTATTGAGATCAATCGTTCAAAGGTTGAACCGTTTTAGAAACATCTGTCTTAATGATCGATACCATTGCCATCCCAAAGGCTGCGCTGGATGTTCGAAGCGGACAATGACACGTTCACCCAATCGCCTAATCGGTTGAACGAGTTCAAGTCTCATCTCGAAAACAGCCTCCAGGGGGCGTGTACCATCCTTATCGTCAGGATGCAGGGTGAATTCACCGCCCCCCAGGCTACCCAGCGCGGGACTGGGCAAGTGTTGCCGGGACTCCGGGACCTCCCTGAGCAGCTTGACCGGCACCTTTTCAGCCGGCCTGTTGGCGTAGCGGGCCTGAATCGCCTGAGCGGATTGGCGTACCAGTC
>JASFJX010000649.1:0-3183 GCA_050119385.1 Candidatus Thiodiazotropha sp.
GCGAGTGGTATGCGTACCCTGATGCGTCAGGATCCAGACATTATCATGGTGGGCGAGATCCGCGACCTGGAGACTGCCGAGATGGCCATACAGGCCTCACTGACCGGCCACCTGGTGCTCTCCACCCTGCACACAAACGATGCGTCGAGTGCGATCACCCGCCTGGTGGACCTCGGCGTGCCGCCCTATCTGATTCAGGCGACAGTGATAGGTGTAGTGGCCCAGCGCCTGGTACGGACCCTCTGCCCCCATTGCAAACAAGAGGGGGAAGTGGATGCCACCGCCTGGCGCGCGCTGACACAGCCCTGGCATCTGCCGCTGCCAAAAAAGGCGCAGCACCTTGGCGGTTGTGAAAAGTGCAGACATACCGGTTATATGGGCCGCCAAGGTATCTATGAGATGCTGCGTGTCAATCACAAGGTCAAGAAGCTAATAAGGCCGGATTGCGATATCGATACAATTCGCAAACTGTGTTTGAAACAGGGCATGAGCCCACTGCGTATAAGCGGCGCACACAAGGTAATCTGCGGCCTGACTACAGTGGAAGAGGTACTTCGCGTCGTGCCTTCAGTGAACGGCTCTACTTAATATATTTTCCAGCGACTTGGAGCAGTTCATGATTTTTGTAGATAAGAACCGGCACCTATGCTCCTGAATAGCCGACATTGATAGCTTGGATTTTTTCACTGGATTGCATGCAACAACTGTCCATCGAGATAACCCGCAACTCGATCAGCAGTAGGCGCCTCGAGAAAAGGCACCTCGCCCAGACAAGGCGCCGGCAGCCACGACCGCAGGGTGTTAATGTTGTCTTCTATGGCTTGCATCTCAGGATCGACCAGGTTTGCAACCCATCCTTTGAGTTGGACCCCGCTATTGAGTATGCACTCGGCCGTCATCAGGGCGTGATTGAGGCATCCGAGCCGCATACCGACCACCATGATCATCGGCAAATCGAGGCCGCGCGCCAGATCGGCCAGGGTGATGCTGTCTCCCAAGGGCACATGCCAGCCACCGACACCCTCTACGACTACCCTGTCGGCTTGCTCCTGCAGGTCATGATAGCCCTGTAGAATATCATCCAGCCTGATCGGCTGCCCCTCGGCTTTAGCGGCGAGATGGGGTGAAATGGGTGGTTGATAGACCAGGGGATTGACTGACGAATAGCCGATCTCCCGGCTACATTGGGCTTGGATCCGCAGTGCATCCTCATTGCGCAACCCCTCCTCGGTGACAACCCCCCCCGATGCGACAGGTTTCATCCCCAACACGGACTCCCCCTGCTGTTGCAGGTTGCGCATGATGCCCAGGGTAATCTCTGTCTTACCACAACCGGTATCGGTACCGGTGACAAACAGACCGTTTGTCATCCCTCTCCCATCCTTCCTAGACCAATTTGATCCAAAGGAATGGTGGTGACGCCATCGGCCTGTCTCTGGTGCGGCGCCCAGGCATGTCCATATACCACTTCATAGCTTGCAGGCAGTTTTTTATCGTCCATACGAAAAGACTCGTAGGCCTCATACATCGCCCGTAACCTCCCTTTTCCGGTCAATCCCCGCGGCCTATTACTGGTGACATTATGCGCCCCCAGGGTTTTCAAATCACGCATCAGCGACGGCACATCATCATAGGTAAGGCGTATGCGATCCACATCCACCACCGGCTCCGCCAAACCGGCCCGCACCATGGCATCCCCCACATCATGCATATCCGGGAAGGGACTGACATGGGTATGACCATCCACCTGCGACCAGCTGTTGCGCAACTCCTGTAGGGTATCGGGTCCGAATGTGGAGAACAACAGCATACCGTTCGGGCGCAACACACGCAGAAATTCCCTGAAGGTCCCCTGCAGGTCGTTACACCACTGCAGCGCCACATTGGAAAAGATCATATCCACAGACTGATCAGCCAGGGGGAGCTGTTCCGCATCGCCACAAACACAGACGGGCCGTCTCAACCAACCACCCCGTTTACGTACCTGATGCAACATCGGCATAGCGAAATCGAGGGCGATGGTGCGCGCCTTCTTATAGTGTTTTTTCAATGCCAATGTGGCTTCACCTGTCCCTGCGCCCACGTCCAGTACGACCTGAGGCTGGTGCCGGATGTAGGTCAGTCGTTGCAACATTCGCCTGCCGATCTCCCGCTGTAGCGCTGCCACCTCATCGTAGTGGGGAGCGGCACGGGAGAAGGCTGCACGGGCCTGCCGCTTATCGATTGTACCGATGGTTTGCCGGTGGTTATCCATGAATCGACTCCAGACTTCGTCGTATCAACTGATGGGTCTCTTGCGGGTGAGAAAGAAACGGGGCGTGTGCCGCCCCTTCCACGGTATGCATGGTCGCCTCGGGTAACCAGTGTCGCAGATCAGCGGATGCCTTTGCCGGTGCCAGGGTATCCTGTTTGCCGTAGATCCATGTTGTCGGACAATCCAGTTTACTCAGTTGCGCTCTTAGATCGACAGACTTCAACAACTCCAGACCGACCTGCAATGCCTCGGGCAGCGGATCGGGCCGCTCCCGTAACAGGGACTTGAGTCGCTTCAACATCTGCACCGCATGGTCACTGCGTAACAGCTGCAGAGCGAGAAAACGCTCCAGGGTCTGGAGATGATCCTGCTGCAGGGCCTGAATGAATTGATCCAGGGTCTTCGGTGCCATGGCATATTGCCAATCCATCGCCTGCACAAAACGCGGCATACCCGCCAATACAATAACGCCATCGATTCGCGGCGGCGCCAGCAGGGCGGACTGTAAACAGAGCATGGAGCCAAGTGACCAACCGATCCACACCGCCCGATCGGGCGCCACATCGAGACATGCCTGAGCCCAGGTTGAGAGCTTTTGCTGACCACTGAATGGGCTGTTGCCATGCCCGGGCAGGTCTACACGGGTGACCCGATAGTCCTGCGCCAAGCGCCCGGCAAAGTCCGCCCAGACAGCGGAGTTCATACCCCAACCATGAAGCAACACCAGGTCAGGTCCCCTGCCCTGAATCTCAGCGGCCAGTCTCATTCAGCCACCCGTGTAAGCGAAGAGAGTGCATCCAACAGACGATCCAGATGCCGGTCCGTATGGCTGGCGCTGAAGGTGATGCGCAACCGTGCACTCCCCTCCGGCACTGTCGGCGGCCGAATCGCGCTCACCAGCACACCCTGCTGCTCGAGTTGCCGGCTCC
>JASFJX010000650.1:0-3177 GCA_050119385.1 Candidatus Thiodiazotropha sp.
CCCACTAGTCTGCTACCTTTTGCCGGCTACCCGCGTCAGGATATGCCCAAGGGGCTGCCCTTTAGACTCAAAGATTATCTCGAGCTAGTCGATTGGACAGGTCGCGCCATCTTGGACAATAAGCGTGGTTATATACCTGCGCATCAACCGCCTATTCTTGATCGTTTACAAATCGAGCCCAAACACTGGCTCTACATGACGCAGCATTTTGAAAGCCGCTTCAAAGGACTGGTCGGTACCAGTTATGCGCTAAAAGCGGTTTGTCGGAAACTGAAATATCAGCGGACGCCAAATCTGGGGGCAGTATTACAGTTGCTCACCTAGCGCAATCCTTTTAAACGCCAGTAGGCATTGAATCAGCGCATGCTGAGATGGTGGCCTGTCTGTTGCTGACTATTCACTCATTGTATTCCTGCCTTCAACCCGATTTCCGATCGTTTTTCCCAATTTCATCACTATTTCTGAATGGTTAACCGTCAGTTAGTAAGAACGAGTAAGAACGAATGTTATTAGAGCATTGCCCTGTATTGAAATGTTTTGATTGGGTGTCTTGTCCATTTGCCCTGTATTGAAATGTTTTGATTGGGTGTCTTGTCCATTTTTTGCGCACGAGATTGCCATACCGACTTGGATTTGGCAAATTTAGAGCGGGTGTCTAATTAGTTTTAGTTAGACCCGGCCGGTGATGATCGGGCGGGCGGTGTCGCGTTTCTAAAAATAAATGCGCCCCCTTTTCTGCAAAAAGATCCCTCTTGCGCTCGTGCTGGGCTAATAAAAGGATCGCCAAGCCTGCCAGACCCCAGTTTTGTTCTCGCTATAGTAGATGTTTCCCCTATCATCGGTTGCCAATACTACCGAAACAATCGCACCATCGACCTTTTCCTGCCAACGGTCCGCAGTGATTGTGCGTATACCCTCAATGGTAAGGGGCGAGGAACGAGCTGGTGCGTAGAGATCTAAATCCCACGCTTGCCAATCGACCCAGCCATACACCAATGAGTGGATCTCGGACCTGCGGGTCCACATATGACCATTAATATCTACAGCAAATACCTGCGGCTGTTCTGTATGGCTCCAACCAGCATCCAGATCGACGATTGCGGCCATCCCCATGGGCCTGGACCAGTGAACAATCGGTTCCCAACCTGAATTTGGCGTAGCTGAGGTTTGCCATTGGGTATACATCTCGCCTGCCGCATCTACCATGAAGACCTCTTGGATTCCATTCGATCTTCTAATAGCGGAAATACGTTCAAAGCTGTAATCCTCTGTAGAGGGTAGTTCCTGCCAGTTATTCCATTCAGCGTATGGGGCGCTGCTAGTACGTTGACGTGTATAAATTACATGGTTGTCACCAATTACAAACAGCTGGTTAATATGGTTCGCATTATAAGCCACATCAACATCCAGAAAGGCGGTTACGCCAGGGGGTTTGCTAAGCTCGGTCCATGGCACCCAAGCGTTTTCATCATTAACGTATGTAGCGTGTAGATCGCCAAGCTCGTCTATAGCTACAATCTGTGGCCGGTTATTGGTCAGTTTAAACGCCGCAATTCGGCGAGGGGATGCAACCAGCTGAGACGATGGCATGATGTGCAGACTCTCGAAGGCTGAGAAATCGTCACTTGCTTGTATGCCTTCTCTGTATCGACGTATAACATGATGTTCATCTCCGTCAGAAGCAAAAACCTGAGTGCACTCACTACCATTGTCACAGGTTGCCAACGCCACACCCGCCGCGAAACGTGGGACGTACTTGAAACGTTCCGCACTCGGCGCAATATGTCCTCCATGGTAGACGCCTGTGATACGGTAGGAAGGCGATCCAGCAGCCCCCGCATTCCAGAGTATCGGTGACCCTGAATTTCCACCCATAAGAGTACATGTATTACTGTCTAGGTGAATGACGTCACCATGATCATCATGCGCTAGGCAGCTAGGTTCGACCAGCGCCGGTGTCCACCAACAGTTACCAATGTCGTCGGGACACCAATTGTTTGTCAGCATACCTTGGTTATCCGGTCGGGTCGGTGGTGTCGCGGATGGTGCTGTATACGAGCCACTCCCTGCGGGCCATCTGCCGATGTCGCGGGCATACCCTGCGACCTCCACGTCCAGGGGGAAGAAGGAAGATTGTGCCGCATGAATGGTCAGGTATTCATAGTCTGTTACTGGTGTGGCTAAGTGACCAATGCCCCACCAATTGAGACCATCGCCTACTTCTACTCGGCTGCCTACTATTGCCCGATCAATCAGAACGAAAGGCGGATCGGCGCGGTCTGGGTGGTAATTGGGAAAGAAAAACTTTGGCCCTAGCCAATTCCCCTGTTTTGCTCCAACACCTGTAACAAAACAATGGGCAGCCGATAAGACATGCTCCCTGTCGATCAGCGAGCCTGTGCATCCATTGTCGATGAAGCCTACTGCTCCCCACGGCTTATCGGCCTGCATCGGCATCACATATCTAGCCGATGGAATGCAACCGGTCATACAAGTAAGCATAAAACTGACCAGCAAGGTTAATAGAATAACCGTCTTCCAGATGCATTTATCCATGCTCATACTTTTTCTCCTTGATTGGAAGCGGCTGACTACGGTAATCCTCCCCAGAACTCTGGGATACATAATTCTCATGAGGTTGCTTCGTTGCTAACTGTAGCTCAGAGATTATGAAGTTTACGTCAATACCGCCGACTACTCCGTATTTTGTAGAATTCCGCTAATTAAGAAAATTGCCTTAAAGGCCTCAACTACAAAGATAGTACAAAGTATAAGGGGAATAAACGCATCGTCCCTATCTATCAAGGCTGAAAACTGGAGCCTGGGTTCGCCTGAAATATTAGTCTATCCGACCTCTTCCACGGCCTATCTGGCCTTCCGGGATAGTTCAGGCAACAGGCTTCCAGGCAACCTATCTTTCTGTTGCTGTGCCGCTTAGAGAAGTGTGAAACCCATAACTATGCAAACCAGTCTGAATCTGGTGAGGCCCGCGTAGCAGGCAACAGCTCTGGCGGTGGCGGTAAAGCGCCTTTTTTCATGAGATGATTCAGGATCTTGTCATGACCGCCTGATCCTCGATACTGGCGATTATCTTGGCTTCGCCTCCGCACTTCTCGCAGGTAGATACGTCAATATTGAACACACGCTTCAGGCGCTGCGCCCATCTCATGGCCCGGT
>JASFJX010000651.1:0-3174 GCA_050119385.1 Candidatus Thiodiazotropha sp.
ATCGTCGCAGCTCAACAAGGTGCGGCCATAGGCCATCAGGTCGGCGACACTCCGGCCTTCCCGCGCGCCCTCCAGGATGGCGCTGCTGATATAGGCCATTGCCTCGGGGTAGTTGAGCTTTAGTCCTTTCGCCTTGCGGCGTTCCGCCAGCAGGCCTGCAGTGAATAGCAATAACTTGTCTTTTTCTCTTGGGGTTAGTTCCATAGATCTATCCTCAGGTGTTCCAGATGCGCGGGACGCATGGAGAACGATGCAGAATGGTCGGCCGCAGGGCCTTCCAGATTTCGATGAATAAGCGCCTGGCGGTCTCGGTGGAGTCCCCCAGGTAGCGGGCGATCAACAGGCCATCCACCAGGGTGATGCCCAGTTGTCGGCGGTATTGTTCAGGGATCAGGTCGCGCACACGATAGGCCAATTGCTCCGCCTGGGTGGTTGCCCAGGTGGTTGCATAGAAGCTGGCGATTACCGGTTTGCCACGCAGTCCCGCCGCCGCATTCAGTTGTTTGAGGCCGTTGATGGCGAGACGTTCATGTAACAAGGGCAGGCCATCGCGCAGCAGGCTGAATCTGAACAGAGCGCTGCCGCAATCGAAGCGCTCACCGATCGCCGGGCGTCCGAGACAGTTGATCTCCCAGCCGATAAATGCGGCATCCCCCGTGAGATGAACCTGGGTGGCGAGTTCAGCCTTGGCGCCGGGAAACAGGATATTCTCTTGGGGCAGCCACTCCAGGGAGCCGCCTGACACCTTCAGAACCTGTTGCTGAACGGCGCTGGGACCGATGGAGTGGTAGAACTTGGTCGCCCCGGGCGTGGTGGCCAACGCAGAGGCCTCGGGCGCCACTTCAGCCTCTATGTCGATGCGATCTCCCCCCGCGACACCACCGGGTGGATGGAGCAGATAGACATGACAGAGATCCTCTTCCGGGTAGAAGGGCCGTTGTACCGCGATCGGGCCCTTGTGGCTGCGCTCGGCGAGTACCGTGCGCTGGGGGCTCTTGCGAAATCCCAGGCGCAGGGCTGCATGCCAGCCGCTCTCCACTGCTTGGAGTGGGCAGTTCATCTTCGCTTCAGGGCTCTTTTCTATCCGATCTGGCGGCCATCCGCAGCAAGCCATAGATTGCAGGCAGGCCGATTATCAGCGCGATCGCCAGATGTTCGATGAAGTGTCTATCCAGCGCCTCGGGGCCTGTATGGGCCATGGCGCCGGGGGTGGCCAGTGCTATCAGGGGCACAAGGAGAGGAGTCATGTTTCTCATAATATTTGCCTCTAGGATTAAACCGTCAGGTATTGTCGTATCAGCTCGTCGTTGAGTTGGCTCATCTCACCGGCGGCCACATGGCGTCCCCGGTCGAGAATGCAGAAGTGGTCCGCCACCTTGCGGGTAAAGGGGAGCTTCTGTTCCACCAGCAACACGGTGAGGCCGATCTCCCGGTTGAGCCGCAGGATGATGTCGCCGATCTCATGCACGATATTGGGCTGGATGCCCTCGGTGGGCTCATCCAGTATCAGCAGCTTGGGATCGACCACCAGGGCGCGGCCGATGGCGAGCTGTTGCTGCTGCCCCCCGGAGAGGTCGCCCCCCTTGCGCCCGAGCATCTCCTTGAGTACCGGGAAGAGCTCGAAGATGAAGGCCGGGATCTGTTTGCTTTTGTCCTTGCGCACCGGCAGGCCGATTCTCAGGTTCTCCTCCACCGTCAACATGGGGAAGATCTGCCGTCCCTGGGGTACATAACCAATCCCCAGGGGGGCGCGTCGTTCGGCGATCTGCCGGCCGAGGTCGGCGCCGTCGAAGCGGATCGCTCCCGACTTGATGGGGAGCAGTCCCATGACACACTGCAGCAGGGTGGTCTTACCCACGCCGTTGCGTCCCATCAGGCAGGTGCACTTACCCTGGGGGACGTTTAGGTCCAGGTCCCAGAGGGTATGGGATTCACCGTAATAGTGATTCAGCTTCTCTACTGTCAGCATCTTATTCACCTAGATAGACTTCAACGACTTTGGGCTCGTTCTGAATCTCGTCCATACTGCCCTCGGCCAGTACGCTACCCTGGTGCAGCACCGTGACCTTGCGGGCGATGGAACGCACGAAATCCATATCGTGTTCCACCACCACCACCGAGTGCTCCCCCGCCAGGGAGGTAAGCAGCTCGGCGGTGCGATCCATCTCCTGGTGGGTCATGCCGGCCACCGGCTCATCGACTAACAGGAGTTTCGGGTTCTGCATCAGCAACATGCCGATCTCCAGCCACTGCTTCTGACCATGGGAGAGGGAACCCGCCAACTGGTTGCGGTTTTCCTGCAGACCAATGGTCTGCAGCACCTGATCGATGCGATCCCGCTGCTCCCCGGTGAGTCGCGCCACCAGGGTTGGCCAGACCCGCTTGTCGCCGGCCATGGAGAGCTCCAGGTTTTCGAATACCGTGTGGAACTCGAACACCGTCGGTTTCTGAAACTTGCGCCCGATGCCCGCCTGGGCGATATCGGGTTCGCTCAGGTGCAGCAGGTCGATGTTCTGGCCGAAATAGGCGCTGCCCCTGTCGGGCCGGGTCTTGCCGGTGATGATGTCCATCATGGTGGTCTTGCCTGCACCGTTGGGACCGATGATACAGCGCAGCTCACCGGCGTCGATATAGAGGTTCAAATCGTTGATCGCCTTAAAACCGTCAAAGCTGACTGAGATCTCTTCCAGGTAAAGGATAGTGCCGTGGCTCAGGTCCACCTCCAGGTCGCGGGTCTGCAACATGAAGTCGAAGACCCTGTCGCGGCGCATGGTCTCGCGAAGATTGTCCAAGGCGCTCATGCTTTGGCCCTCCCGCTTTGCAACAGTCCGATGACCCCCTTGGGCAAAAAGATAGTCACCAAGACGAATAGGGCGCCGAGGGCAAACAGCCACACCTCCGGCAGCGCGGCGGTGAAATAGGTTTTGCCATAGTTGACCATCAGCGCCCCCGCCGCCGCACCGTAGAGGGTGGCGCGTCCTCCCACCGCCACCCAGATGACGATCTCGATGGAGTTCAGCGGTGAGAATTCACCGGGATTGATGATCCCGACCTGGGGCACGTAGAGGGCGCCGGCGATACCGGCCAGCACCGCGGAAAAGGTGAAGATCGCCAACTTCACATGTTCCACCTTGTAGCCGACGAAGCGGGTGCGATCCTCGGCGTCGCGGATGG
>JASFJX010000652.1:0-3173 GCA_050119385.1 Candidatus Thiodiazotropha sp.
TTATCACCAGGGCCTGGGTTTCGCCTCGAGTGAAGAGCGCAGAACCATGGGTTCTCGGTAAAACACCCGTACGAATAGCGATAGGACGAACCGTGCGGGTATCACGCCCATCGATGCGGGGCTCCCCATCCAGGATACGCCCCCTGACAACGCGCTTTTTCAATTTCTCGATGGCCCCTTTGACCTCGTCGATACTCCAGCGGGATTCTTCCTCATCTTCCGGGCAGAGCTTCTGTAATGTCGCCGCTACAACCTCATCGATGGCTGCATAGCGATCAAGCTTGTCAGCGATACGATAGGCATCGCCAATACCCTGAGCAGCTTCAGCCTCAACCGCGGCAGACAGTTCCGCATCCTCTTGCGGTGCGGCGAACTCAACGGCAGGCTTGTTGACCTCGGCTGTCAGCTCTTTGATTGCCTGGATCACTATCTGAGACTGTTCATGACCAAACAAAACGGCGCCCAGCATTATCTCTTCGGAGAGCTGATTTGCTTCCGATTCGACCATCAATACAGCCTCTTCCGTACCGGCAACGATCAAGTCCAGATCCGAATCGGGATTGAGACCTGTTGTGGCGGCATTCAAAATGTACTCGCCATCCTTATAACCGACACGGGCGGCGCCGACCGGGCCCTGAAAGGGCAGCCCTGAGATCGCTAGCGCCGCGGAAGTACCGATCAAAGAGGGTATTTCCGGATCCACTGCAGGATTCAGGGACATCACAGTGATAATGACCTGAACCTCACTGGTGAAGCCCTTCGGAAAAAGGGGTCGGATCGGGCGATCGATGAGTCTGGCGGTGAGGATCTCCTTTTCGCTTGGTCGACCTTCACGACGAAAAAAGCCGCCGGGGATCATGCCGGCGGCGTATGTCTTCTCCTGGTAATCCACGGTCAATGGAAAAAAGTCCCGGGGTACGTCGCTCTTCGCTTCAACCACGGTGACCTGGACCACGGTGTCGTCCATATTGACCATGACCGCGCCGTCAGCCTGCCTTGCTATCTCACCGGTTTCGATGGAGACCTTATTGTCTCCCCATTGAAATTCTTTTTTGATTAATGTCACTTTTGAATCCTTGATTAATGTATGTTGCAGGACAGATTAGCGACGCAGACCTAGACGGCTGATCAGCTCTTTGTAGCGATCCAGGTCCTTGCTCTTCAGGTAGTCCAATAGCTTGCGGCGGGAGTTGACAAGGCGCACCAGGCCCTGACGGGAGTGGTGATCCTGTTTGTGTTCTTTGAAATGCTCTGTGAGCTGAGTAATTCGGCTGGTCATCAGGGCAACCTGCACCTCAGGTGAACCGGTATCACCGGGAACCCGCTGATAAGCTTCGATAACTGATTTCTTTTCTGCTGCACTCATTGACATGACGTTTCTCCTCTTGGTTACGTCGTTGGATCTGGCCACTTTTAAGGCCCACCCGACAATGAGTTCAGGCAGGCCGGACCGATAAAAAAGGTTGTTAACCAGGCTACACCTGGAAAGTGCGCGTAGTATGCGCGTTCTGGGCCGTCACAGCAACCCACTTTCCCCTGGCTTTGGAGAAATTCTTTCTGCAATTCAATTTGTTACCTGCATCAGACGTTTAGGCGCCACACGCCCGTCGTCGAGAATCTGGCCGACGCCGAGAAAATCGCTCCCATTGGTATAGAGCCGCACCCAACCACTGGTTGGCGCATTCGCTACCAGGATCGGCTGTCCCTGTTTCATATAAAAGGCGGCATCAGGCGACAGCGCAACCTTAGGCCACTCGGCCAATGCGCTCTCCAAGGGTAACAGCCAGTCATCCATCTCTTTAAACAGCTTTTCAGAGAAGGCGTGTTGTACCGCACTCAAGGTCACCATCGACTGATCGTCGTAGGGACCGACTCCGGTACGACGCAGGCCACTGACATAGGCACCGCAACCTAGCTGTTTGCCGATATCTTCGGCGAGGGTACGTACATAGGTGCCCTTTGAGCAGTGCACATCCATCTTAAAGTTGGGCAGGGAAAAGTCGAGCAATTGCAATGAATGGATCCGGATGGTACGGGTTTCACGCTCGACCTCTACCCCTTTTCGGGCCAGCTTATAGAGTCGTTCGCCCTGATGCTTGATCGCGGAGTACATGGGTGGTAACTGCTGCTGTTCACCGAGAAAATCGGCCAGCACATTCCGCACCATCGCCTCCGTTATGCCACTGGGATCAGCCTGTTCCACCACCTCGCCCTCGGCATCCGCGGTGGTTCTGGTCTCTCCCAGAGTGACTGTGACGCGGTAGTGTTTATCCGCATCCAATAGAAATGCCGAAAGCTTTGTAGCCTCTCCGAAACAGATAGGCAAGAGACCGGTAGCGAGCGGATCCAGACTGCCTGTATGGCCCGCCTTTGCGGCTTTATAGAGGAATTTCACCTCCTGCAAGGCCTTGTTTGAAGTCATGCCTTCTGGTTTGTCGAGCAACAATACACCACTGATATTGCGCCCTCTATTGCGACGACGTCCCATGCTTTTACTCTATTTTGCTTAATCGTGAGAAAGGATCAATCCAGGTCGGTGTGGTCTTCCTTAACCGCTTGATCGATTAGGGTGGCAAGATGCTCCCCCTGTTCTACCGAGGTGTCGTAAACGAAATTCAATTTAGGTATCGAACGCAACTTCATACGCCGACCCAGTAACCAGCGTAAATGACCGGCAATCTGGTTCAGATGTTCAGCACTCTCTTTCTGCGAAAGCGATGACGACAGGGTAGTGAAGAAAACCTTGGCCTGGGAGAGATCTCGCACTACCCGGGCTTCCTGGATAGTCACCATCCCAATGGCCGGGTCCTTGACCTCTTCTCGAATCAGCCCGGCCAACTCCCGTTGCAATTCAGCTCCAATACGATCTGTTCGTTTAAAATCACGCGGCATAGCACTCTATAGGCTCCGCATCACTTCAGTGCGCTCGAAGACCTCAATATGGTCACCCACCTGCACATCATTGTAGTTCTTTACGCCAATACCGCATTCCATACCGTTTTTGACTTCAGCGACGTCATCCTTGAAGCGGCGCAAAGACTCCAAAGAGCCTTCATAAATCACCACATTGTCACGTAGCACACGTATCGGATTATTGCGCTTCACGGTACCTTCGATAACCATGCAACCGGCAATCGCACCAAGCTTGGAGTTGCGAAATACATCGCGCACCT
>JASFJX010000653.1:0-3165 GCA_050119385.1 Candidatus Thiodiazotropha sp.
CGCTTCCACCTCCTCAGTCAGGGCGCTGATAAACTGGAACAACCTGCTGGTGATGCGGATATGGCGCAGGCGGATTCGATCGGCCTCGCCGTATGCCTCAGCGCTGTTTTTTACCTCGCCATCCACGCCTCCGCCTTCCCGCAGCGCCACCACCACCTGGCTGGAATTGAGCAGTTGCGGATGACCACCGAGACGGCTGAACTCACCATAGGTGAAGAAACCGGCCACCGGTGCAAGTTGCTGAAACGGCAGGGTCTCCAGTTCGATCTCCTGTTGCAGGAAAAAACGGCGACAGATACAGGAGTAGAGTAGTATCGCTTCGGGACGAAATGCCGCCAGTGCGGCAACGGCACCCCGTGCATTCTCCACCACGGCGTCGACGTCGAGGTATCCGAGCCTTGCGCTTTCGCCGCTTTGCACGTCGGCCACCATAGTGACCGCACCATGCTCATCGCTGGAGACGGGATTGCGTGCGATGATGGTACCCTCGCGTTCCAACAATAGAGGGAACTCCAGCAGAAACAGCTCTTCCCCTGGCTCGATGCTGAGATATCGGCTGTAGACATTGAAGGCTGGCTGGCCATCAATGGTGCGGATACGATTGTCCTCCACATCGGTCAGCGTCATCCGCGGCCCCAGCATCTCCCAGCCGAAGAAGACGTCGGTTTCGATCTGTAGAGTTTCACCCTGCAGGCCGATCGCGATCACTGCGGAGCGGGATATACCGCTGCTGCCGAACACCAGCGCTTCGTCATTGGCCCCATCAGTCCCAGCGCCGCCGCCGAAAAGGTTCACTCCTGGCAGCTGCGATTCGATGCCATCGAGAAGGCGGGCACTATCCATTGCCATTGGCGGCGCCAATAGGAGCACTCCGCGTAGTTGCGGCAGCCCGTTCAGGGCACGACCGATCACCGCACCGGTATCGTATTCCGCACCCCGGGGGCAATCGAGCTGGAGGGGGTGCACCCTGGCGGAGGTAAAGCAGAGTAGCGAGATCACTGTGGCATTGTCGAGCGCATGGCCAGCCGCGATCTCACCGCCGGAGGTAACTCCGACCGTCAGCGCAGAAGGCAATGCCGCTCGGAACCGCATAAGCAGCGATTCAATCCACTCCGCCTCAACACGACCGGTAAAAATCTGAATAAGAATTGAACTGGAAGCACCCGCCGCATCCAGCAGGGCGGACTGTTCAAGAAAGGTGTCTACATCAGCTAGGGTATCGACGCTTACGAGAAAATGCCTCATCCTCCCCCCGTAGGTGTTGCTGAAAGTGGTTGTATCAACCGATGGTCTGATATAAGTCGTATAAAGTTATTATAAGGTATTGTCGTAAAGGCTAACGGCTGTCGGCCAAGGGTAACTATCTCTTCCCGGTCAAGGTGCTCTCGCGCCTCTTCCGTGGCACCCTGGTCTGCGCCAAGCACAGCTTCAAAGTTAAAGTGCAACACACATTTCAGTATAGACCTCTCCTGGCTTCATAATCGATTCAAAATACAGGAATATTATTCCTGAGCAGTCAGAAACAGACACATCACCACCTTAGTACAGGCTGATCCATAAATTGTTCATATTGAAAATTACGCTAGGTGAATAGCCGGCAAAAGGTAATTAACATTGGGTGTCTGGTTTACGTGGTTTACGTGTTCTGGAAATGGCGGCGCTAAGATTCCAACTGAGATCGAGAGCAAGCACATGTCATCAAAGGGTTGGTATGACGTGGGTTATCACTTTATGATTACACCCGACGGCAAAATCTATGAAGGCCGTCATCTCACATTTAAGGGGAGTCATGTCAAAAAGGCAAACACTGGTAAAATAGGTATCTTGGTGATGGGTGATTTTCAACACCAGATTTGGGATTGGGATGATAATCCTACAAAAAAACAACTCAGTTCACTCAAATCACTGATTTTAACACTAAAAAGCGCTTTTCCTTCGATTTCCAAACTAGGTGGCCATCGTGATTACTATGCAACTGTTTGCCCAGGCGATGAGCTTTACAAACTAATTCCGGATATACGGGCTAAAACAAAACTTGGTGGTCCATGAAAAATCTGACCATAAGCTGGGGTGTCGTGACTATGATTGCTGTCATGATCAAACTGTTTACCTACGAGTTTTATCTCGAAGACGATCCAACGACTGGTATTGCGTTGCGAGATTATCCCGCTTTGGTAAGTAGGCAGATTTTGGTAGAGACATTGTCCGATTCTGACTATATCCTTATTCAAGATGAGAATTCATTTATTGGTGAAGGGCTATATCGTGCTCTGATTACCTGGGGCTGGATTACGTTATTGACCGTATGGCTCCTGTTATTGGCAATGATATACCGGATAAGCCAAGACAGTCGTGAGGTCATGAGGCGTAATGACAAATGAACAACGTCTTTGAGAAATAGCGCATTCCAGCATGAACGCGGCACCTTCTTCCAACCCATTGTTAAAACTTGTTATTCAGGGTGTCTTGTCAAAAATAGTTCATCAATGCTAATTGTCTTGGCACACATAGATAATTCTTGAAAGGCTACAGGTCGATCCCTAGCATTGGCTCTATATGACGCAGCATTTTGAAAGTCGTTTTAAGGGGCTGGTGGGTTCTAGTTAAGTGCTCAAAGCGGCTTGTCGCAAGCTGGCGTTGCGACGAACACCGAATCTAGGTGCCGTATTACAGCTACTCAACTAGCTTAGTCTTTCAAACAGTAAATAGAAAAGAGATCAGTGCAGGCTTAGAGGGTGCTGTGCCTGATTCCGAGAAATCACCCAGCAATCACAGGGTCTAGCCCGTAAATCTGTCGATTAGTCACTAAATATCACTCTATATCGCCGTTATGTATGACTAGACGATGTGGCCATATTGATTCTTTAACCATCAGAAGTATGGCTATTTAGGTATGGATGTCTTGTCTATTTCTAAGAGTTGATCAAATCATTCAGTAAGGAGCCACTATTTAGGGCCAGGCAACATAGAGACTTGATAAAACACTACATGCATATTGCAGCTATGACTTAAAACCACAAATAATTCATTGAAATTTCATTATGAAAGCAATTGTTTATGATAAATATGGCTCACCCGATGTTCTAAGGTTGAAAGACATCCAAAAACCGACCCCAGGTGATGATGAAGTCCTAGTAAAAATTAATGCTGTATCAATTAACTCAT
>JASFJX010000654.1:0-3157 GCA_050119385.1 Candidatus Thiodiazotropha sp.
TATGCTGCGCCATGTCGCCCATTAGAGTTACACATTATTTTATTTACTCTAGGATGAGGCCTGGCGCAGCGGATAAATCCATATTCGAGACATACATGGGCTTACAGCAGCTATTGCAGGGAAATAATCCGTTTCTGTTCATACCCCGGATTAGGGTACACTGGCCAGCAGGTTAACAGGAAACAAGAAAGATCTCATGTCCGATCGTATAATCAAGAAGTATCCAAACCGCAGACTCTACGACACCGAAGCAAGTAAATATATCACCCTTTCCCAGCTGCGCCAGCTGATCATCGATGGCGCCGGAATTAAGGTGATCGACTCCACCACGGAGGAAGACATCACCCGCAATATCCTGCTGCAGATCATCCTGGAATCAGAATCGGATGGTGAGCCACTTTTCACTGCCAATATGCTGTCACAGATCATCCGTTTTTACGGCGGGACGCTACAGGGCGTCTTCGGTCGCTACCTGGAACAGAGCCTGAACCTCTTTACCCAGCAACAGGAGCAGTTTCGCCAAAACCTGGGAGAAGATCCCTTTAGTGCCATGACAAACATGGCCCAACAGAACATAAAATTGTGGTCTGACATGCAAAAAAGCTTCTTTAGTGCAGCTGGAATCAAGACCAACAAACCCGATGACAGTTGATTCCTCAACATCATTGATGAACAGATACACCTGATCTATCAGACTGTTTTTATTAAATATTATCTCACTAAATCCAGACCATTCTTATTGTCTTCGCATAACATTTGCAGCCTGATGACTTTATGTTGTGCATTGCACAATTTCCCTTGACATCTCGCCACAAGCATCCTATGCTGCAACGCAACAATGTTGCATTGCACAATCACCCTCAAGGAGCATATGAACATGACCAAGACGAAAGAAAGCATCGAGATGATCAACGAGATCAATCGCAAGGGTTACGACAGTTTCCGTCAACTCAGCGATATTACCTTGAAGGCCTGGAACACCGCTGTCGACAAGCAGATCGCAGCCTATACCAGCCTGATGAACTCCAGCATGGAGCAGATCAAACTGGCCTCCGAAGCCAAGGATTACCAAGAGGTGGTTCGCGGCCAGATGGACTTTACCCGTAAGATCGGCGAGGAGCTGGTAGCCAATACTCGTGACGCTGTTGAGCTCAGTCAAAAAACGAGTGAAGAGGTACGCAGCTGGTTCGAAAACAGCCTTTCCTCTGTCAACGAGCAGGTCTCCAAGGCTGCAGAAAAGGCAGCCTAATCACAGACCACGGTCACCGAAAACCGGCGTAAACGCCGGTTTTCTCATTATTCAATGCTATTGGACCATCTCGCCACCGAAGATGAATGATAGTATTACGTAATTCGATACCTGGAGGACAAATCAAGCATGTGCTGTAAAGACAGAGTCGCCGTAGTCACCGGCGGAATGGGCGGTATCGGCAGCGCGATATGTGCGCGCTTAGCCAAAGAAGGTGCCAAAGTCGTCGCTACCTGCCATCCTTCGGAAGTCGACCATATCGAAGCCTGGATCGGTGATATGCTGGCGAAAGGAGCTGAAATCGCCGTCGTCGCCGGTGATGTCTCTACTGCTGAAGGTGGTGAGGCCCTGATGAAAGAGATTGTCGAAAAATACGGTCAGGTGGATATCCTGGTCAATTGTGCTGGCATCACCCGAGACAGCAGCATGAAAAAGATGAGTGTGGATCAATGGGACGCGGTCATCGACACCAACCTGAGCAGCGCGTTCTATATCACCAGCCCTGTCTGGAACAGTATGATCGAGCGTGGTTTCGGCCGTGTAATTAACATCTCATCAGTCAATGGCCAGCGGGGGCAGTTCGGTCAAGCTAACTACTCCGCAGCGAAAGCGGGTTTACATGGTTTCACCATGGCCTTGGCTTATGAAGGTGCGGCAAAAGGTGTAACCATCAACACTGTCTCACCAGGTTACATCGAGACTACGATGACCGCCGCGATGCGCGACGATGTGCGCGATGCAATTGTTAGCGGGATTCCAATGCGTCGTATGGGTACACCGGAAGAGATAGCCCACGCCGTTGCCTTCCTTGCTGACAATGCCAGTACTTATATCACCGGCGCCAATTTGCCGGTGAACGGGGGCCTTTTTATTCATTAACCTTATGACTTATCTCTTATTTAATGATCGTTTATACCGACACCCTGTGACGGTTTTTTGCGCGGGCCTGCTAAACAGCACTACACTTGAGAAGATTACTTAATAAAAGAGACTTGAAGGGTTGCTCTCGATTGAAATGCTAACCGCTTTTTTACACTTAGCAGTTACAACCTTAAATCCGATCCAGTCGTGATGCCATTGAGATGATCGCAGAAGGCTTCAACAGATCGGATATCATCAAACTTGGTATATGAACCCTCAAGATTTTATATCGTAGGGATCGCCATCTAATGGGTCAGGCCATGCTGGATCTTCAGGCCAGAGATTTAACTTTTGTTGCATTGTCCACATGTTATTTCTCCGTTCTCAACCTTTTTACCTAAATATATGCAATATCATTGCCAACACTCTAATGCATTGATTTTTTGAGCATATTCGAGAATAGTAAAAATAAATCGTTCGCTTTGTAAAGATATTCGACGGTTATGGCGCCAAAAAACCCACAGCTTCAGGTAATATTCAACAAAAGTTCGCTATCTTGTTGATTGATATGCAACCTCTTTCAGGTCATGTATGTCAAACAAATCGACACTATGTTTAAATGCAAACTGCTGGATTTTAGGAATATAACGAGTAATTGGGCCGTGATTTACTATGCAGAAGTTCCTATTTGTTTTGGCGATAGTCGCACTCTTGCTGGGCCTGTTATGGCCTTGGATAGATAAACTTCCTATCGGCAGGCTACCGGGTGATATCCTGGTGGAACGGGAGAATTTTCGTTTCTACCTGCCGCTAACCAGTATGTTGCTGGTAAGTGCATTAATCACTGTCATTATATGGCTTATTCGACGCTAGTGTGGTGTAACGTATAAATGGCACATATCAGAGGCCCACAAATGCCCCAAGACAAGGCGCGGTCCGCCGTTAATGGCCCCTCCCTTAACAAGGACCGCAACGCGGGATTGGGGCATTTGCGGGCCTCCCTTCGGGCGCGACGGGAAGCCGTCATCTGCGGCGTTGCGTCTCTTG
>JASFJX010000655.1:0-3146 GCA_050119385.1 Candidatus Thiodiazotropha sp.
TATGCGCAATGGTCTAAACAGCACGCCGCCTCGATGATGCAATAAGACCTGCTTGGGCAAGCCCCATGCCCGACTATAGTAAGGCTTACTACAATCTGTTACAGAGCAATACCTTCGGTAACAGGCGGAACGCCTTGAGCCTGCTAATGTAGAGATGGCAGGATGCTTTCGGCACTGTTGCTCATCCTTGTCAGGCCGTATAGATGAAGCGAGCAATCAAGGATTGTGCAATGATGCGTAGAGATGGGTTTTTTTTAAGTGAGGCGTTCAATGCAGATCAATGCCGAGTCCGGGCCCGCAAGGGTGCTGTTGGTTGAGGATGACGTGGGCCTTGCCGAACTGGTACAGGAGTATCTTCAGCGCTATGAGTTTGAAGTGAGCCTGGAACATCGGGGTGATACCGCCGCAGACCGGGTGCGGCTGTTGAATCCCGATATCCTGATACTCGATCTGAATCTGCCTGGTCGGGACGGGCTGGATATCTGCCGTGAGCTGCGTTTGGAGTATCCGGGGCCGATCGTGATGTTTACCGCCAGGGACGAGGATGTGGATGAGATCGTCGGTCTCGAACTGGGGGCCGATGACTATCTGACCAAGCCGGTGGAACCGAGGGTCCTGCTGGCCAGGCTTCGCTCTCTGCTGCGGCGTTTTCGACACACCGAAAACAACGCTTACGACAATGAGCAACTTTATTTTGGAAAGCTGCGTATCGATGCCAGTGGACGTGCGGTCACCATCAATGAACAGGAGGTGGAACTCTCCTCCGGCGAGTTTGATCTGCTATGGTTGTTGGCTGGCATGGCCGGCAAAGTTGTCGACCGAGACAGTGCCTTGAAAACCCTGCGTGGTTTCGGCTACGACGGTCTCGATCGTTCAGTGGACATCGGCATCTCCAGGCTGCGACGTAAACTCGGTGATGATGCCAATCATCCCTATCGTATCAAGACCGTGCGCGGCCGGGGTTACCTGTTTGTGCCGGATGCCTGGGACTAGTTGTAATGGCCCGACTCTACATCACGCTTTATGGCGTACTCTTTGTCACCATCGGATTCTTCTTCGCCAGTCTGACCTGGTTTCCCGACCTCGTTCTACAGGGCACAGTACAGCGCTATTTTGAGCGAGCCATGCTCGGTGCCTATGAACTCGTTGAGGCGCGGCTGGTGGGATATCCCCAGTCACGCTGGGAGCAGGAGATTGCCGAACTGGAGCCTCATTTCCGTTACGGACTCGGTCTCTACAACCTCGATCAGATCGATCTATCCGATAAACAGCGTAGTAGCGTGCAAGCGGGAGAATTGGTCTTTCTCGAAGAGGGGGAACAGGCCCAGTTTTTCAAACGTGTGTTTGACTCGGACCGCTATTTGAAGATGGTGTTGGGAGCCAATCCGGAACAAAAGGAGCGGAATAATGTCGAGGGCATTGTCTATCTGGTCGAATCGAGATTTTTAACTAGCGACCCGTCTCAGTGGCCATCTGTACTGGCACAGATGGACAATGCCTTCGATATGCCCCTGGCGCTGCTAAGTATCGATGATCCATCGCTACCACAGGGTCGGATGGCGGATATCGAGGCGGGGAAGGTCGTTATCCTGGGTCTGGAAGAGATGAATGAAACCTACTATAAACGCCTGGGAGAGTCGGACCAGGTGTTCCGTGCCGGTCCCTTTCCCCTGCCGCCCCTGTTGCGCTACTTCAACCCTATCCTCTATTTTCTGCTTGCGCTGCTGGTTGCCCTTGCGGTCTACGTCTGGGTACGTCCGGTGTGGCGCGATCTCACCCGTATCGACCGAGGTGTGCGAAAATTCGGTACCGGTGACCTGGACACACGCCTGCTTGTCAGACGACGATCGGCCCTGAAACCCCTGGCAGACGCCTTCAACACCATGGCCGATCGCATGCAGCGTCTGATCCACTCCCATCGGGAACTGACCGGTGCTGTCTCCCATGAACTGAGAACCCCCATCGCACGATTGCGTTTCAGGGTGGATATGCTGGAGGAGCCCTTGCGCGAAGGTGACAGGGAGCGCCATATCAATGCCATGCGCAAGGATATCCAGGAGTTGGAAGAGCTGGTCAGCGAATCCCTCAGCTACTCCAGGCTCGATCGGGAGCGGCCTGACCTGGTACTGGAGCCGGTCAATCTCAACGATTGGTTGAAGGCCTTGTTGATCGATCTGGAAGAGGAGTTACCGGCACAACGCATCTTTTGTGAGTTATCACCAGATAGCGTTGATGAAACAGTGAACCTGGATGGCCGATTGATGGGGCGGGCGGTAAAGAATCTGCTGCGAAACGCTCACCGCCACGCCGCCTCAAGGGTATTGCTGAGGGGTGATTGCGGGGATGGAGAGGCGAGGATCGTCGTAGAGGATGACGGTTCCGGTGTACCCGAGCAGGAGAGGGAACGTATCTTCGAACCCTTCGCCCGGCTCGATAGCGCCCGTGACCGGGAGTCGGGAGGCGTCGGTCTGGGGCTTGCCATCGTAAATCAGATTTCCCGCTGGCATGGCGGCAGGGTGTGGATCGAGACTTCATCCTTGGGCGGCGCATGCTTCATCATTGCCTGGCCTGAGCAAGCCACTGAGAACATCAAAGAGTAGAAACTCTACACTAAATATCGCATCAAGGTCTCTCTCTGATTTAGCGGAGCGATGAGACTGTTGTGCATCGATCAATTGAATTCGCAAGGAATAGCAGAAATTCAGCATAATAAAGTAATGATGACTGGGTTACCCGGCGTTTCGGGTGAGATTCTGGGGTTGGGCTCCTGCCTTGATATGCAGGGATGTTGCGTTATCTCGTTCCCACGCTCTCGCGTGGGAACGCATACGGCAGCTAGTTCATTAACATGTTGTACTGATGATCGCCAGATAGGCATTCCCACGCTGGAGCGTGGGAACGAGAAAAGTGATGATGACTGGGTTACCCGGCGTTTTGGGTGAGATTCTGGGGTTGGGCTCCTGCCTTGATATGCAGGGATGTTGCGTTTAATCTAGTTATACTTAAGTTTCTGAGCAAGGTATTGTCCTGACGCGTTAGTTATTAACCCGACACCTTAATAGGTAGGTTCAGGGCGACAAGAAGGCCCTTGATCAAGGCGTGACTCGCAGGCAATGGTTTGCCCCCTTGTCAAGAGTTGTCACGAG
>JASFJX010000656.1:0-3143 GCA_050119385.1 Candidatus Thiodiazotropha sp.
TCCTGACGCAAAATGGCCCGTAAGCCGCGCGCAAAGGTGAGATCGACTTTGTTGTTAACCTGGGTCTGACCAATACCGTCAAGGTAGTATTCGATAGGGTCTTCCACGGTGACGATATTTCGGCTCTGGGTATTGAGTCGGCTCAAGGACGCATACAGGGTTGTGGTCTTACCTGAACCCGTGGGGCCGGTGACCAGAAAGATGCCGTGGGGACGTTTAATGATGCCCGGATCGATCTGCAGCAGGAGATCCTTTGCCATGCCGAGATGCTCCAGGTCGAGGCGTCCCGCCTGCTTGTCCAGCAGACGCAAAACCACCCTTTCGCCATAACTGGAGGGGAGGGTCGAGACACGAACATCAACCGGGCGATTACCTACCTTGAGGGAGATGCGTCCATCCTGGGGAATGCGTTTTTCGGCGATATCGAGTTGCGCCATGACCTTGATGCGCGAGACCAGGAATGAGGCGACGTTGCGTGGTGGAGTGAGGACTTCACGCAATACGCCGTCGACCCGGAAACGTACCACCAGGCGATTTTCGTAGGGTTCGATATGGATATCGGAGGCCTGCTCCTTGATCGCTTCAGTAAACAGGGCATTGATCAGCCTGATGATCGGAGCGTCATCATCACTCCCAAGCAGGTCTTCAGGCTGATTTAATGCCCGCGCTGCATTATCGAGGTCGATGTCATCACCCATGGTTTCCATGATCTGAGTGGACTGTTTCGATCCCGATTCATAGATCAGGGAGAGCTGTTTTTCCAGTGTCTCTTCATCGACCTGAGTGTAGATCAAGGGTTTACTGAAGAGGCGGCGTACCTCGTTCAGCACTTTCAGGGAGACCCCTGGTTTATGGATCAGCTTCAGCTCATTTTTCTTTTTACCCTTGTCGATGACGACGCCATGGCGACGTGCAAAGGCATAGGGCAGTTGAATCGGTGTATGGGTGGCCTCATCCAGCATTACCGATTCCACATCGAGTTCTTCAGCCATTTGCGATGAGGGGGAGGGATTTTCAGACATGCGCCTTTCCTCGCCGATCAGAGTTCGGATTCCAGCTCGTCATCATCAAATGGCGGAGCTAAGGTGCCGAAACGCGGTGGCAATACCGGCACTTCGTCATCCGACATCAAATTGACACCCTGCTGCTTCATCTTGAGCTGCTGGGCACGGAAGAAATTGTACTTATCATTGGCGATCTGGGAGTTGACGGCGTCATCACGTATCACTACCGGACGCAGAAAGACCATCAGATTCTGTTTCACCTTGGTTGTCTTGTTGGCGCGAAACAGCGCGCCCAACAAGGGGATGTCCCCCAGTATCGGTACCTTCTCCTCGGTCTGTTGCAGATTCTCCTCGATCAATCCGCCCAGTACGATGGTATGGCCATCTTCCACCATGACCACGGTCTTGATGGTGCGTTTTTTGGTGACGATATCGCTGGTGCCGGTGCTGGCGGAGGCATCGATGCTGGAGATCTCCTGCTCTATCTCCAGCTTAATAGAGTTCCCTTCGTTGATTTGCGGCTTCACTTTCAGGGTTAGGCCCACATCCTCCCTTGTCACGGTCTGAAAGGGATTCACAGAGCTGCTGGAACTGCCGGTAGAGGAGTAGGAACCGGTGATGAAGGGCACGTTCTGGCCTATCACGATTTCAGCTTCCTGGTTATCCAGGGTGGTGAGGCTGGGTGTGGAGAGGATGTTGCTGGCAGAGTCACTCTCCAGGGCCTGGATCAGGGCGGCGAAATTGACTGAGTCATCATCGAATCTTCCAAAGCCAAGCGTGGTGCCTGAGCCGAGGGAAATCCCAGTGCCATTAACCGCCGCGGTTGCGATGTCCGAAATGGAGGGAGAGCCCAGGTTGATGACACCCAGGGGGCCTTGGTCACCCAGAGTGCCGTCGACGATCCATTGCACGCCGAGCTGTTTTGCCTTGTCGTAGGAGACTTCCGCGATGATCGCCTCCACCTGGACTTGCGCCCGGCGGATATCGAGTTTGCGGATAATCGCCTGTAGCGCCCTGAATTGATCCGGCGGCGCGGTGATGATCAGAGCATTCGAGGCCTCATCGGCCTGGATACTAATTCCTTGAGTAGGCTTTCCCTTGGCCGCTTTGCCAGTTCCTTTGGACTCGTCCAGATTTTCACTGACACCGGTCAGGACCTGGAGCAGTTCGGTGGCATTGGCATACTTCAGGTAGATGACCTGAGCGTTGCCTTCGTTGTCAAAGGGGGTGTCCAGGTGTTCGATAATCACCCGCGAGCGCAATCTTGCCGTCGGATCACCGCTGATCAGAACGCTGTTGGTGCGTTCATCGGCAACCAGTTTTGTCGTACTTCCTGCCCCCTTTTTTCCGCTCGTGGCCTCTAATCCGGTGAGTATACGCACCACCTCTGCTGCAGAGGCGTGCTGCAAGGAGATCACTTCGATTGAGCTATCGCTCACCTTGTCGATCCGCTCGATGATCTTCATTAAGCGATCTACGTTTTGGCGCCGGTCGGAGATAATCAGGACATTGGTGTCCGGATAGGCGGCGAGATGGCCCTCCTGGGGTATCAAGGGGCGTAGGATCGGCACCAGTTGCGCGGAGGTGACATTCTTCACCTGAATGATGCGCGTGACGATCTGATCACCAGGTAGTTGGCCGATTGCATTGATGGTGGGGATTCCCCCCTGTTTGGCCTTCACATCGGGGACCACCTTGATCACATCACCACTGGGGATGGTTGAGAAGCCATGCACTTCAAGGATGGAGAGAAATACCTGATAGAACTCTTCACTATCCAAAGGATGGGCTGAGATTACCGTCACTTTACCCTTCACTCTGGGATCGATGACAAAGTTCTTTCCGGTGTGTTCCGACACCGTCTTGATCAAGGCCTCAATATCGGCATTGTTGAGATTGAGGGTAATCTGCTCGGCATAGCCAAAGGGAATCCATGCAAGGTTAAGCAGGACGACGGTGTACAGCACCAGTACCAGGCGTGAGAACAGTCCAGTGCTCGGGTGCTGTCTAAGCATGGATCGGGATTGCAAAATAATCATTGTTGGACCGGTCCCATCAAAGTCTCGCACCAGTATTGTGGCACCAGTTGGTGGTTGATTTGGCGTAGGATCATGATTAGATAGTAAAAATCTTTATTCA
>JASFJX010000657.1:0-3139 GCA_050119385.1 Candidatus Thiodiazotropha sp.
TTATGACCCACTGAAAGAGTGCGCATCCACCCTCGGGTTTCAGGCCGTATCGACGAAGCAGTTCAGATAATCTCTCCCCCGACTGCATCAAGCGAAGGCGCGCTTCCGCCTGCCAGGCCTTGTCCCCGAGGGCGGCGCTGGCGACCCAGCGGGCGGGGCCGCTGACTCCCCAGGGCCCGAGCCGATCGGCGAGACGTGTGAGCAGCTCCACTTGGGCATGGACAAAACCGACCCGGGCTCCCGCGAGGCCGAAAAACTTACCCAAGGAGCGCAATACAATCAGGCCGGGACGGGCATGGATAAGCAGGCTCTGCTGGGGTGTCGCATCCATGAACGCCTCATCCACCAGGAGCCAGCCCCCGCGGGCGACAAGGTTGGCATGCCAGGCCAGCAACCGCTCCCGGGGAAAGATTACCCCGGTGGGATTGTTGGGCCGCACCAATACCAGCACATCGAGCTGCGAGAGCTGCCGCTCGATCTCTCCCTGCCCCGCCAGGGGAATAACAGTGTGCCCGGCCCGGGCCCAAGCCAGGCGGTGCTCCGCATAACTGTTGTCCAGGAGGCCGACTCGGCAGGGACGCCGTAGATGGGGAAGGGCCTGAATAGCCGCCTGAGAGCCGGCCACCGGCAGCAGGGATTCGACACCATAGTAGTCTCGGGCCGCCTCTTCGAGGCCGTCATCCACCTCCGGTAGCCGGTTCCAGACCTCCCCCGGCAAGACAGGTACCGGCCACCCCAAGGGGTTAATACCGGTGGAGAGGTCGAGCCACTCCCCCGGCGGAATTGCATAATCCATTGCAGCGCGCCGCAACCTGCCACCGTGTTCAAGCATAGCCGAGTAGCGCGACTGCGAGCAGCACAGAGAGCCAGAGTCCGAGGGTGGAGCGGACCAGATCGAGGGTGCGGGGGATATCGGCCGTTGTTGGCGCTTTACCCCAACCGAGGTGCGGACGATTGCGCCAACGTCCTCCATAGCGTGCGGGGCCACCGAGAGTGATGCCTAGTGCTCCGGCCCCGGCCGCCATCACCGGTCCCGCATTGGGGCTCTCCCAGGCGGCTGCCTGGGTGCGCCAACAATGGAGTGCTCGGCCACTGGCGCCAACCATGGCATAGCTTAAGGCGGTCAAACGCGCCGGGATATAGTTGAGCAGGTCGTCGAGACGCGCCGCCGCCCAGCCAAAATCCCGGTAGCGCCGGTTGCGATAGCCCCACATGGCGTCCAGGGTATTGAGCAGACGATAGCATAGACACCCCGGCGCACCGGCTATAACAAACCAGAAAAGGGCACCAAAGATCCCATCATTGCCGTTCTCCAGCACCGACTCGGCGGTAGCCCCCGCCACCGCCAATCCTTCTGTATCCCGGCTTACCATCAAACCTGCCAGTCGCCTGGCGCTAGCGTCATCACCCTTGTTCAGGGCACAGACGACTGCCCCGGCGTGCTCGTGGAGGCTGCGGTGGCCCAGGGTAAGGGTGAGCACCAAGAGGCTAAACGGATCGCCCACATAGGGCAGTAATGACAGACCGGCCGCCACTGTGATGAAAGGAAACAGCAGCACTACAAGGGCCAGCAGTCCACGCAGCCGCCGAGCGCCTGAAGAACCAGCAGAGGCGCCGTAGAGGAACTTCTCCACCTGACCGGCAAGCCGACCGAATCCCACCAGGGGGTGGAAACGGCGCGGCTCCCCAGCCAACCAGTCGATCACTACGGCCCCAAGGGCCAGCAAGACAGTTGTCAGCATGAACCCGGCGTAGAAATACTTGCCGCTGTATGCGGCATTGGCTGATCATGTCGCAGACAGGGCTCCATCAACCGATCCTGATCCCACTCCCATCCTCCTTTCTTCGCAATAGGCTGAAGAGTCCGTGTACCAAGGCTGCCAACCCCAGGTAGAGCGCCTGATTGAAAAGATTTCCCGGCAGATAGCTCACCAGGCGCCCGACAAATTCGCCCATGCTGGTATCGACGAAGCGCCCGGAAAAGAAGTAAAAACCGCCGCTGGAGATCATTTCACACAGTATGGTCCCCCCAAGCGCAAAAAGTGCCAGGGGCAGCAAATCCCGATGGGAGAGGTCAGTACTTGAATTGTAGCTGCGTCCGGCAAACCAGAGTGCCCCATAGGCCGGGATCAGAAACAGGTAGGCGCCGGTAACGCAAAAGCTGCTGACACCACCCCAGGTGATGGCGACATAGTCCATGCCGGCCGCCAGCAGAAAAAAACCGGCAAAGAGCCAACCCGGTCGCAGATAGAGACCGGCCAGAAAGAAGATCGCCCATGAAGCATCCGGCAAGTGTACCGGAGAAATCTCATGATGCCCCCGCGTGGCCAACATCAAGAGGGCGAGCAACAGGGCGACAATCGTTTGATGGCGTTGAGTGAGTGATAACATAATGAGTATCTCCAAGGGATCAGGATTGATAGCTCAGGGTCAGATAGAAACTCCGTTCGGACTGGTTGTAGTAGCTTGCGGTCTCGAAACCTTTGTCGAAAAGATTTTCACAGCGCCCCTGCAGCCGCCAGGCGTTATTGATCCGGTAACCGGCACGCAGGTCCAGGGTGGCGAAGCCGCCCAGCCTCCGGGTATTGGCTAGATCGTCGTAGCGCTTGCCTTCGGCGAGTAGGGATGCGCCCAGGGTATAGGCGCCGAAATCCCGGTCGAGATCGATACGCAGGGACTGCCGCGTGCGGCGTGGCAGCAGATTGTCATCATTGCTGCCGCCGGAATCATTCCTGGGATCAAGCAGGGTGAGGCTGGTAGTGGTTCGCCAAGGGCCGATGTCATTATCAACCCGGGCCTCGATACCCCGTATCCTTGCCCGATCGATATTGACGGGATTGTACGAAGCATCGAAAGCAATCAGTTCATCAACCCGCGTCTGATAGACGCTGAGAGACCAGTCACCCCAATCCGCCCCCCCCTGAAGCCCGACTTCCAGGCCGGACGACTCTTCAGGCTGTAGTTCGGGATTACCGAAACCCGGGTAGTAGAGTTCGTTGAAAGTCGGTGCCTTGAAGGCGGCAGCATAGGAGGACCATAATCTGAATCCCCCATCGAGGGTGTAGCCCCAGGCTATGCCGCCGGTGGTATGTTTACCGAAACCCTCATGGTCATCCTGGCGTAGTGAAAACTGCAGCTC
>JASFJX010000658.1:0-3136 GCA_050119385.1 Candidatus Thiodiazotropha sp.
TGGGTATAGAGATGGCTTCCTTGAGTCGGGTCACCAACTCAAAACCTACATAGGGATTCAACAGTCCAGCCATATCCTTTATACAGATCGAGTGGCAGCCCATCTCTTCCAGGCGTTTTCCCATATCGACCCAATACTCCATATTGTGTACTGGGCTTACCGTATAGGACATGGTGCCCTGGGCGTGCTTGTCCACCTTGAGGGTGGCCTTGATGGCTGTCTCCAGATTACGCAGGTCATTCATGGCATCAAAAATACGGAACACATCGACGCCGTTGACAGCTGCCCTCTCGACGAATTTATCCACGACATCGTCTGCGTAGTGCCTATAACCCAGGATATTCTGTCCCCGGAAAAGCATTTGCATGGGTGTTTTCGGCATTGCTGCTTTGAGCTTTCGAATACGCTCCCAGGGATCTTCACCCAGAAATCGTATACAGGCATCAAAGGTAGCACCGCCCCAGGTCTCAAGAGACCAAAAGCCGACATTGTCTAGCTTCTCGGCAATGGGCAGCATATCCTCGATACGCATTCTGGTTGCAAACAGGGACTGATGTGCATCGCGTAGCACGACATCCGTAATTCCAAGTGGTTTTTTTTCACTCATAAACTAGCCGCCGTTGATTGATAAACAGCCTAAGAAGATGTTCATAATATTGGTTAGGGAACGCTAACAGATCTATCTGTGGGTAGCGCGATAATTGCTGATCGCAGCTGTTATGGCGGCAACCAGATCACCTCGCATACCTTCCTGCCCCTGAGTCAGTGGCTGAGATGATACAGTCTCTGGCGCTCCATGTCGCTCATTTACAAACATCGCGAAAATGGACATCCCTTTCATGGCAAAAACCAGGATTAACAGGAAAGTAAACACTATCCCCATTCCGATGAACATGAGATTGATGCCTGACATTAGCAAGTCTGTTACTGGCATAGTCGATCTGTACTCTGTAGCGAATGATTCCGCCTTTCTACGTTGGGTCTACTCCTCTTGTCAAGCAAGGCAGAAACCCCTTGAAACAGCTATCCTGCTGTTTTAATTAAAAATAATGGGTTTTTTATTTAGAATATATATGATTTATATTAAACATATTAATAGATATACCCCCAATTACTTGCGAATAACCAATACAGAAGGTCGGTAATTATTTATAAATGTCGCATTCCTAACTGATGCAAAGAGAAAGCGGTTTTTTGATACTATGCAACCTAATTCTTGTCACCTGAAGCTATATTTCAATGCCTTACTCCGATAGAACACAACATCAACCGTTGATTCTTGCCTCAAGCTCCCCTTTTCGCCGAGAGCTACTGAGTCGATTGGGGGTCGACTTCAGCAGTATTTCACCAGATGTCGATGAAGTTGCCCTACCGGATGAGCCACCTGAAAAGTTGGTACTCCGCCTCGCAGAGAACAAGGCCAAGGAGGTAGCACAAGATCATAAGGGAGCGCTAATCATCGGTTCTGATCAGGTGGCTGTTGTAGATGGGACAATCATGGGAAAACCGGGTAATCATCAAGAGGCCGTAGAACAGTTGAAGCGCGTCTCCGGTAAACGTGTCAGTTTTTTCACCGGCCTTTGCTTATTGAACAGCGACACCGGGCATCTCCAGGTCTGCTGCGAACCTTTTCATGTTATATTTCGGGTCTTGCAGCAAAGGGAGATAGAACACTATCTACTCAAAGAGAAGCCATATAACTGCGCCGGCTCCTTTAAATCCGAAGGGTTAGGTATCTCTCTTTTTGAGCGCCTGGAAGGTGAGGATCCCAATGCCCTGATCGGCTTACCACTGATCCGCCTTATCGCCATGTTGCGTAACGAAGGGCTCGATGTACTGGCTGTCTAGTGGGCCGCTAGCCCAGAAGTCCAGATCAGAAGAGCACATCCTCTACTTTTTTTGTCTCTTCATCCAACGAATCACTGCTGGCCTTCTCTAAACGAGAGAAAGCCTTGATGCTAGACCGGTCTAGCGTTGCGAAAGGATGGTCCGTATCTTCATAGGATATGATATTCGCGACTTGTACCAGATCCACATAATCGACAGGGGCATCACCCGGATCACGTTTAAGATCTTCATGCTCTGCGGCCACGTTGATCACATGCTGGTCAAACTTCCATAACTTCAGAATACTGCCGCCCAATTGGGTGTGTAATTTCCCTAGAACCTTATCAAGAAAATCCGGATTGGCAATCAGGTCCGGAAAATTACAGACCTTTATCAAGAGAGGGATATAGCCGATATCGTGGATCAGTCCCGCAACAAGCGCAATGTCCGCATCGAGACTGGGTTGCTGCTTTGCAAGCATCGCCGCCTGAGCACCAACCTTAACCGAATGCGTCCATAAATCATTCATACGCTGCTCGATCTCCTTTTCCGAGGTGCGAAAAACCTCCTTCATCGATACGGCATATACTGCATTTTTCACCTTTTGGAATCCTATTCGGGTGATTGCGGGCTTAATGGAGGCAATGGTGTTGAGGCCCCGGTAGAGCGGGCTGTTGGCATAACGTATCAGTCTTGCGGTGAGTGCCGCATCCCTGGATATTACCCTTTCTAAATCGCGCGCAGAACTGTCTACATCATTAATCACCACCAGGGCTTCGAGCGCAAGTGCGGGCAACGTAGGAAGATAGATCTTATTGGCGACCAAGTCTTCCTTAACCGCGTCCATAAATGGCTTAATGATGCTGTTCTCGCGTTCCTTGTTTCGAGCCTGTTTGACTTCCTCAGATTCGACCGGCGCACCATCTGAAAGGTGAAAGACTGACTTTGCCATCTGTCCTGACTTGATTCTATGGTTAGGGTAATCAATTTGCATATCGGCAGGATGAAGAAAATCTCCAGCCCAACTTGATCTTCAAACTAGCTGAGGAGAAAGAGTGCGTCAAGACCCTCATTCATTTACTACTTTAATCATCTATTGCGCTAGTTCACCCCAAGGTTAGCGTTACATTAACTCACGCCAATAACCTTATATAAACCAAGTACTTTATTATCTTGGATTCCATAACTCTATCTATTCTTCTTTTTGGCCTTATGCTCCTTCATGCCCTTATTATTAATCCGATACCTTAATAGGAATAGACCCATCTCAGTTCACCAGGATTGACTGGCATCAAAACTTATTCACGGA
>JASFJX010000659.1:0-3131 GCA_050119385.1 Candidatus Thiodiazotropha sp.
CTCCTCTGGCGAGAGGGTTCCATCTGAGATTGTGGAGTGACTGTGCAGGTCGTATTCGCAAAACATGGGGGCGGATTGTACCCATAGTGAGATCAAACCGATAGGTTTGTGTAAAGGCTGTTACAATGAAGGGTATGTTATTTCCTATTCTCGATCTAGACTACATTGAACAACGTTTTGACTCCGTCGCTCCAGCGGTGGTGTCGGTCGGCACGCAGGCGGAGACAGAGGACCCGGACCACTCCCCCTTGGCACTACAGCAGGCGATGCATCGACTGATGGAACTGTTGGATATTTTAAGCAGACAGACAGTTACTGCAGGTGAAAGCAAAATAACTTCACTCGACGAGCTAAGTGAACTAGGCGATTATGGCATTAAGCTGCTGGTCGACTTCTCCAGCATCGCCGCTGGCCTGGAGATGCCACAAGAGAGTGAGGAGATGGAAGACCTGACCTTGCCCATGGCGCTTTGGATCGTGCGCCACAATGGTGAGCTGCGCACCCTTGAGCCGGTGATCAACTCCCTTGCCCGCCTGGCAAACAGATTTCGGGAACCCTCTCAACTACAGCAACTCTACGACCTGTCAGTGGAGTTGATTCATGCGTTGGAACCGCTGATGCAACAGGAGCCCACCCGGGTAGAAAATGCGCATCCTTGGAGTATTTTATTGATGAACCAAGCTATAATCGCCACACGTAGTTATCGGCCTGAGCTGATTGAGGAGGCTTATCAGACCCTATGCCGGCTGCTTCCCAATCAGGCACCGGACTTTTTTCGCGAAGGGATGGAACAGATGGATGCCCTTGATTATCCACAACAAATAAAGGAAGTTGTTGAAAAATATTACAATATATGGAGCCACCCCAGAACACTCCACTAATTATTTCAATCAAAATACCATCTTTATACAGGCGATCACTAAATTAAGTTAAAAACATGGTGTACTATGCAGTCACCTATGGATACTATGATTTTTTTTGTAACATATTGATCGTATGATGAAATTTCTCGCGGATTTTTTTCCTGTCATTCTCTTTTTCGTAGCCTATAAGCTCTACGGCATCTATATCGCCACGGCTGTCGCCATTCTATCCTCCATGGTTCAGGTCGCCTACGGCTGGCTGCGCAAGCGACATGTTGAAAAGATGCACCTGATTACCTTTGGCATCCTACTCGTCTTCGGCGGCCTGACAATTCTGCTACAGGATCGCACCTTCATTATGTGGAAGCCCTCTGTGATCAATTGGCTCTTCGGTGCAGTCTTTCTCGCCAGCCAATACATCGGTAAAAAACCACTGGTACAACGAATGATGGAAAGCAGCATCTCCGTGCCGGAACCGATATGGAAAAGGCTCAATCTGACCTGGAGCCTGTTCTTTATCATTTTGGGTTTTCTCAATCTATACGTGGCCAACGATTTCTTCGTTGCTGAACATCAGCTGATGGAGCTCACAGGACTGCAGCAGATCGACTTTGACAACTGCAGCCAGCATTTTCAGGGGAGTGAACTGGAAATGTGTAATACTGCCCATACCCTTGAAGAGACTTGGGTTAATTTCAAGTTATTTGGCATGATGGGGCTAACCCTGGGATTTATCGTCCTGCAGGCATTCTATCTGGCACGCCATATCAAAGACAATGAACCAGAACCTGCAAACACTAAAACATAAGGGGAGTTGAGTGTACTACGCAATCATTGCAGAGGACCGGGATGACAGCCTGGAACAACGGCTCAAAGCGCGGGAGAGTCACCTGACAAGACTAAAACAGCTACAGGATGAAGGTCGTCTCCTGCTGGCCGGCCCCCACCCGATGATCGATAGCGAGGATCCTGGATCGGCCGGTTTCTCCGGCAGTCTTATCGTCGCCGAGTTCGACAACCTTGAAAGCGCCAAGAACTGGGCCGACCGCGACCCCTATATCGAAGCGGGCGTCTATGCCCGTGTCCAGGTTAAGCCGTTTAGGAAAGTGCTGCCTGCCTGACAGCGACAATCCAATCTACAAATCAATCACAACTAGGATAATTTCAACGATGAAAATGAAAATCTTATTATTAGCCGCTTTTTGCGGTGCAGTACTGCTGACTGCCTGTAACCAGTCCTCGGACCATGCCTCCCCCAACGCCGAATCGGACAGTGAGAAATCTTCCACGATTCCCGAATTGAACCAATCCACCAGCGGCGAATTGGACGATGAGACTCTGCTTACCATCAATGGCGAAGCGGTTACCCGTACCATGTACAGCCTCTACTTCCAGGACCGCATGCGTGGTGTTCCCGAGGCGAAAACCAATCCTGATTTACAGATGAGCGTACTTAATGAACTATCCAACATCATCATCGTATCTCAGGATGCTGAGAAGCAAGGCCTCCAGAACCGGCCAGAAGTGGCTGCTTCCATTCAACTGCTAAAGGCCAAGCTACTGACCCAAATCGCAATCCAGGATTTCGCAACCAACTACCAACCCAGCGAAGAGGATATTCAGAAAGTCTATCAAGAGGAGTACGCTGAACGATCGGGTAATGAATACAAAGCCAGGCACATCCTGGTAAAAGAGGAAGAGGAGGCAACCGGGCTAATCGAAAAACTCGATGGAGGCGCCGATTTCGCCGAACTCGCGAAAGAACACTCAACCGGCCCCACCGGCAAAGATGGCGGCGACCTCGGCTGGTTCGATGCGGCACAGATGGTAAAACCCTTTGGTGACGCCTTAAAGAGTATGGAAAAGGGTAAATACAGCTCCGCTCCGGTCAAGACACAGTTCGGTTGGCACGTCATTCTACTTGAGGACACCCGTGAGACAGAGGCCCCGTCCCTCGACAGCGTCAAGGAGAAAATCGTCAACAAGTTGAAACAGACCGGCCTATCTGAATATATGAAGGGCCTACGCGATTCCAGCAAGCTGGTATTCAACGAGAAGAACGCCAAGCCTGCACCTGGCACAGAGGCACCTGCCGCTACTGATCAGAATGACGAAGCACCAGCCGAAGCCCCCGCCGCTACCGATCAGACTGGCGAAGCACCGGCCGAAGCCCCAGCCGCTGCCGAACAAAGTGCCGTAGCGCCTGTTGAAGAAGCCCCTACCACAGAAAATAAGAGCGAAGCAGGAGAAGCAAGCACAGATAAGGAA
>JASFJX010000660.1:0-3130 GCA_050119385.1 Candidatus Thiodiazotropha sp.
TCGCCAGCAGCAGGATCTGCTTACCATCGGTAGTAAACGCCGGTAGATCAACGCGAAGCCGCAGCTCTTCCTCTCTGAGTCGCCTCTCTTCGATGCGTTGACGATAGTAGTCGAGGATACGTTCCGTTGGGTCAGCAAGCACCACCCCCTGGGCCCCATCGACCACCAGTTGTTCACCATGGCGAAACAGGGAGGTCGCCTGATGAATACCGACCACGGCCGGGATACCCAGACTGCGGGCAAGAATCGCGGTATGCGAGAGTGGACCGCCAAATTCTGTCACGAAGGCGACAACCCCCTGATTCTTCATCATGATGGTCTCGGCGGGTGTCAGATCCTTGGCCACCACGATACGCCCATTCAGGTCGCCCTGCTGTTGCGGCTTACCACCAGCTAGCACATATTGCACCTGACCCACCACGTGATCCACATCATCCTTGCGGGTTCGCAGATAGGGGTCGTCCATTTCGTCGAACACCCTGACCAACTCATCCCGACGCACCTGCAACGCCCACTCTGCGCTATAGAGATTCTCCTTGATGAGGTTAATGGTTGCCTGACTGATGGCATAGTCTTCCAACATCAACAGATGGGTATCAATGAATTCACTGATATCCAATGCTGTATTGGTGGGTATCTGTTCCCGCACCAGTCGCAGGTGGCTGCTGGTGATATGTAAGGCTGTTTCAAAACGTTCGATCTCGTACTGAATCAACTCCTCACTGATTTCACGATGTGTGATCTCCGGTATACCCCGTTGCAGCAGATAGACATCACCTATGGCGACTTCACGAGAGGTGTTGATCCCTATACCCTGGCAGGATAGCGTCACTGATCTTCTCCGAATCGTTCGTTGATCAGCGAGGTCAGCGCCTGCATCGCCTCCAGTTCATCGCTGCCATTAATTTCAAGTCGCAGAATGGAGCCCTGATTCGCTGCCAGCATCATGACTCCCATAATGCTTTTTCCATTAACCCGCTGGCCATTGCGGTTCAGAAAAACAGTACTTGAGAAACTATTGGCACAACTCACCAGTTTCGCCGCCGCACGGGCGTGCAAACCCAGTTTGTTTATGATCTCTATATCTTTATCCAACATACGCTTCACTGTTCGTTAAGGGATTCACAACAGATTATTCCCTCTTTTCCACCACTTACAGCCTTCTCGGTCAAGGTATCGAGATCCATGGTCTGATAATTGAGGGTTCGTATCAGCATTGGCAGATTAATGCCCGAAATGACATTCACCCGCCCCTTCTGGGCCAACTTATAGGCGATATTGCTGGGCGTGGAGCCATACATATCGGTAAACACCAACACCCCGTACCCCTGGTCCAAGCGATTGATCAAACTGCTGGCCTGTTCGATAAGTTCATCCGGATTGCTATCGATAGCCACTGGCAGGCATTCGACAGCCAGTGGTGCACCTTCAAGCATCTTCCCTGCGATCTCCAGCATTGCTTCACCGATCCTGCTGTGGGTGATGAGCAGCAGACCGATAGTCATGACAGTTCCCGATGTCGGCTCATGACATGGAGGCCCACTTCTGAAAAGTGTTGTGTCAGTCGCTCCACCAAAAACACCGACCTGTGTTGCCCCCCGGTACATCCCACGGCAATAGTGAGATAACTGCGCCCATCCGCCTCGAATACCGGTATCCAGCGGGTCAGAAACTCGATCATGTCAGAAAGCATATCAATCACTTCATGATGGGCCGATAAATAATCCGCAACCGGTGTCTGCATACCATTGTAGGAGCGTAGCTCTTCCTGCCAATAGGGATTGGGGAGACACCGGGCATCAAAGACAAAATCAACATCTCTGGGTAGACCGTGTTTGAAGCCAAATGATTCAAAAAGTATTGAAACTTTACCCTCTTCCCCTCCGATTCGGTGTCGCACGATGTCACGCAGTTCGTGAAGATTGGTATGGGTAGTATCGATCCGCTGATCAGCCGCCTCAATCACCGGTGACAATAATTCGCGTTCGTAGTTTATGGCCTCTGGTAACGAGCGCTGTTCATTCGTCAAAGGGTGTTTACGACGGGTTTCGCTGAACCGCTTGATCAATGTCTCCGGCTTGGTATCCAGAAATAACATTTTACAATCGAGTCCGCGTTGACGTATATCCTTCACCATATTCGGCAGTGTGGACAACTGACTCGATTGACTACGGGCGTCTATACCCACCGCGGTCTTACGAAATATAGTTTCCGGCTCACCGGTCAAGTGATCAGCTACAGAGAGCAAGAGTGAAATCGGTAGATTATCAATACAATAATAACCCATATCTTCCAGGGTATGCAGGGCTATGGTTTTACCTGACCCCGACATGCCGCTGACGATTTGCAGTTTGAACCAATCAGACATGTCTGTTTTCTCATCCATCCTGATCGATATACATCTGTTGTCGATCAATGAAGTCCTGCGTGGCATTGTAGCCATCGAGCATCAGCAGATGCTGACGAACGGCGGTCTCAACCAGAATGGCCAGATTTCGACCGGCAGCCACAGGCAAACTGGTTATCGGGACCTCGACTCCAAGCAGGGTGCGGCTAGAATGACAGCCTTCGAGACGATCCATATCATGCAGTTTCTTGTCATCGAAATGCAGTAGGTCAATAATCAAATGCAACTCTTTGTCAGGTTTGATGGCGTTGTTGCCGAACATGGCGCGAATATTGATCATACCCAGTCCACGCACTTCAAGAAAATCCTGTAACACCTTCGGACAACGGCCGATAAGTGTACTACCGGCAGTCTTGCAGAGTTCCGTGGCATCATCCGCAATCAGGCAATGTCCTCTTGAAATAAGCGCCAGGGCTAGCTCACTTTTACCAATCGCCGGATCGCCACTGAGCAATACTCCCCTGTCCATGACCTCCATATAAACCCCGTGCACCAGCAGCCTCTCTTCTACCGGCTGACTAAAACGTTCCACCAAACGTTTGATCACTTGATTGTCGGGTTGTGTGGTGTAAAAAAGTGCGACATCCCTATCCATCGCTTGCTCCTTACAGTCCTGCAGGGGTTTTAAACCATCAGTGAATATGAGTGCTGTCGGGGAGGTTTTGAACAATGCCTGCATATACTCATGGTAGACATTCTTTTCCTTGTTTATGAGATGTTCGC
>JASFJX010000661.1:0-3129 GCA_050119385.1 Candidatus Thiodiazotropha sp.
TATCAAGTTACCGGTGAAACCTTCAATATGTATCCGGTGCCGTATAGCGGAAGATCTTGGTCAAGATTTGATGGTTTCAGTTTCGATGCCGATCAGGGCGGTACTGAAGTCGGCGGCAGAGTCAAAGGACTGGATTTGGTTCTATCCAGATTAGACGGCTCTATTGATAGTGATGATGGCGTCGCCTATTTGGAATGGGTGCTCGAGTTCAGGAATTCCTCTTTCAGTCAGCAAGAGGCGCGTCTGCAGATCGCATTGCCACAGGAGGGGGTGGTTTCGCGTGCGACCCTATGGGTGAATGGTGAAGAAAGCGAGGCCGCATTCGCTGGCAGGGCAAAAGCACGACAAGCCTATCAAAGCGTTGTCAGGGTGCGTAGGGATCCCCTGTTGGTGACAACTTCAGGGGTCGATAGAATTCTGGTTCAAGCTTTTCCGATTCCCCCAAATGGCGGAACGATCAAGTTTCGAATCGGTATAACCGCGCCTATGGAATTGCGAGGGCTGGATCGGGCTTCAGTTGTGTTACCCGCCATCGTAGACCGAAACTTTAGTATTGGCGAGGAAGTTAAGCATGCAGTGTGGATTGAAGGTAAGCATCCGTTTAAAACTGATTTGTTTGATGTTGAGAGTCGTTTGGTCACACCTCAGCTTTTCAGGCTCAACGGCAGTATAAGTGACAAAGGGCTGGCGGTTACGAGAAAACTATTGACCTCTCAACGTGATGCCAGTGTTACCCAGAGCATCTCTCGATTTGGCGAGAATGAGGTTGTTGTCCAAAATGTCGTAAATGAAGAACCGGTTTCCAGTGATGCGTTGTTTGTTGTTGTCGACGGATCGAATAAAGTCGGTCCGCATATCGAAGCGATAATAAACGCCCTGGGCAGAATTCCAGCGGGCAAGAGGGTAGGTTTGATTGTGGCTGACGGGGAGGGGGCTTCGGTAGAGATCGCGGAATGGTCAGGTAGTCAAAAGTCAAAAATTGAAGCGGTTTTAAGGGGAACCGAATTTGTCGGTGGTCAGGACAATGCGCCGGCGCTGACGAGCGCGATTAAGCTTCTCGAGCAATATGAATCAGCAGAGTTGCTATGGATTCATTCACCACAGCCAATTCGGTTTGAAGGAACCCGGTCTCTACTGGAGCAGGGGTTATATCGACTAACGCGGCTTCCGAAAATATCCTTATATAGCCTACAGCCCGGGCCAAACAAACTGCTTAATGATGCCAAGTGGGCATTGACTTCCCGAACAATACCAAGGTTGGGTAGGGTGGAAGAAGACCTTGGTGGTTTCTTTGAATCCTTGTACTCAACGAGTAGCAGGCCGGTGTTTCAACGGACAGTAGAGGGTTCCAGTTTGATGGCAGTAACCGGATCGCAACACATCGCAAGGTTATGGGCGAGAGATCAAGTTCGTTCGTTGCTTGAGAATAACGATATGAAAAACGCGATTAGTTTGGCCGCCAATTACCAACTGGTAACGGCAGTTAGCGGCGCCGTTGTGCTGGAAAATCAACAGCAGTACAACGAAAACGATTTGACACCGGTAGATAAGAACACTGTACCTACCATCCCGGAGCCACATCAGTGGGTTTTGGCATTTTTTGTAGTAGTTGTCATGCTATGGTTTTTAAGACAGAACAAGTATCTCTTGATATCAAGAGCTTAAGCTGGCTGCTCTCTATTGTTTTAATATCCGTTGCTGGCTATTGGTATATCTGGCAATGGTATTTTAATAGGGTTAAGTCTTCACCGGAAGAAGCGATAGGGCTATTAGCGATATTTGCATTTATGCTGTTTTGGTGTGTCCGGACCATCTCTCGGCGACATGCGGTATTCAAGTTTTCTCTATGGCCAATTTCACTGTTGCTTTTTATCTATAGCATTTCATTTTTTCTACCAGTACCATCGATAGTTAAGTCCGCTGTTGCGTTTTTGACATTATTCCTCACAATTTATTGGGCATCTTTCGGGAGTCATCCACCGCTATCATTTTGGGGATTAGTAATCATTTCCCTGCCGGTGGTGCCATCGTTACAGTTTTACCTGGGGTATCCCGCACGCTATCTTTCTGCCAGCGCAACGGTTTTTCTACTGCAGCTTAATGGTGTTTCAGTCTCGCAGAGTGCGACAAATTTGGTATGGAATAATCAGTTAATACAATTCGATGCGCCTTGTAGCGGAGTTACCATGTTATGGGCTGGTTTACTAGTCACGCTATTCATTTCTTTTGTCTACCGTTTTAGTCTGTTCAAAACTGGTGTGGCGGTTTTCGTTGCTTGCCTGTTGGTGTTGTTTGGAAATATTTTACGTGGTAGTAGTCTTTTCTATCTGGAGATTGGAGCGATTCCTTTCAAAACACCATGGCTGCATGAAGGAATAGGGCTGGGTGCGTTTGCATTCGTTACTATTGGCATTGTCGTGACCTTATCCAAATTTCAACAGTGGTCAATAACAAAATGAGTCCAAGTAAACTGATTTTGATTGTCTCTGCATTTCTTGCAACGGTTGCTCCGTTGATTTTTTCCGAGTTGCAGAGCAAGTCCGACGAAACTTCCCGTTTTCCGGGGTGGCCAAGTGAATATGAAGGCAAGCCGCTGACCCAGTTAGAACTTACAGATAAGGAAGAGGTGTTTGTAAAGGGATTCCCAGGAAAAATCGGGAGGTTCAGCGACGGTGTCAGAGAAATGATTATACGATGGGTTGAGCGACCAACCAGGAAGCTTCATCCGGCGTCCGATTGTTTCAAAGGGAATGGCTATTACATAACCCATCAGCCCATTCAGGTTAATGAGTATGGTGTCGAGATGGGTTGTTTCACTGCTTCCAAGGATTCCAAAAGGCTAATCGTATGCGAATACATAGAGGCAAGAGATGGAAAGGGCTGGTCAGATATTTCTGCCTGGTACTGGGGAGCTTTGCTCAAGCAATCATCCAAAGGCTGGATGTCCTATGTTATTGCGGAAAAAGGGTAGCAATAGGCGGGTTGTTATTTCTTCGAATCTCACGATTAATCGTTGTGTGGGATAGCTTGAGAACTCTACCTGTTTCACGTATGGATTTTTTATCATGATGATATCGATAAAATAGTCTTGGCCCTCCCTGTGGGCCGCGCCACAAGCGCCATTGGCGG
>JASFJX010000662.1:0-3122 GCA_050119385.1 Candidatus Thiodiazotropha sp.
GAGTCGGCCATCGAGCGTCTGGCCGATACGGTGGAGCGCCATCTCGACCTCCTCAAGTTGCAACAGATCTTAGGTCTGAATACAGACAGGGGAGCGTTATGAAGAGACTGATCCTGGGCGGGATTCGCTCGGGCAAGAGCCGTCTGGCCGAGGGTTGGGCGCGAGAGAGCGGGTTGCCGGTGACCTACTTGGCGACCGCCTTGCCGGGTGATGCGGAGATGAGAGCGCGTATCGAGGCCCATCGCCAACGCCGTCCCTCTCATTGGCGCTTGGTGGAAGAGCCCTACCGTTTGGCGCAGGCGTTGGAGCGGTATGCGGGTGAAGGGCATTGCCTGTTGGTGGAGTGTCTTACCCTATGGCTCACCAACCTGCTGCTCGATGCCGATCCCCGACGCTACGAGCAGGAGCGGCAAGCGTTGCTCGAGATCCTGCCGGATCTCCCTGGTGAGATCATCCTGGTGGGAAATGAAACCAATATGGGTGTGGTCCCGTTGGGGGAATTGAGTCGCCGTTTCTGTGACGAGAGCGGTAGCCTCTATCAAGCATTGGCCGAACGCTGTGATCAGGTCTTCCTTACCCTGGCCGGCCTGCCTATGAGACTGAAAGGAGAAACGGATTGAACGAAAATACCGAATGGCTCAGTTTAGCCCCTGCCGCATTGGACGAGACGGCACGTGCCGCCGCCGTTGAGCGTCAACAGAACCTCACCAAACCCCCTGGGGCGCTGGGCAGGCTTGAAACCGCGGCGATTCAGTTGGCTTCTCAGCAAGGGAGAGGGCGGCCCGTACTGGAGCGGGTTCATATCATTGTCTTTGCCGCCGATCATGGGGTGGCCGCCGAAGGTGTTTCTGCCTTTCCCCAGGCGGTGACGGCACAAATGGTGGCCAACTTTGCCCGGGATGGTGCCGCCATCAGTGTTCTGGCCCGCACACTGGGGGCCAGCCTGGAGGTGATCAATCTCGGTACCGTACAGGATCCGGGCCCTCTGCCGAAGGTACTGGATCTTCAGCTTGGGCCGGGAACCGACAACTTCTGCCAGGGAGCGGCGATGGACGAGGCACAGCTAGGGCGTGCCATGCATGCCGGGCGCCAGGGGGCGGAGCGGGCTAAGCTGGCTAAGGCCGACCTCTTCATCGGTGGCGAGATGGGCATAGGCAATACTACCGCCGCGGCGGCGCTTGCCTGCGTCTTGCTGCAAGCCGAGCCCGAGGTGATCGCCGGTCCGGGGACAGGACTCGATGCTGCGGGAGTGTCACACAAGATCGAGGTCATCCGGCGTGCACTGATGTTTCATCAGGAGGTGGGCAGCGCGCCTCTGGAGGGGTTACGCCGCCTCGGCGGTTTTGAAATCGCCGCCCTCACCGGTGCCTACATGGCCTGTGCCCACATGGGGTTGCCGGTGCTGGTTGATGGCTTTATCAGCTCGGTGGCGGCTCTGGTGGCCGAGCGACTATGCCCTGGTGCTGTGCAGTGGATGTTATTCTCTCATACCTCGGCGGAACCAGGTCACCAGTCGGTGCTCCAGGCCCTGGAGGCCGAACCCCTGCTCGATCTGGGGATGCGCCTGGGCGAGGGCAGTGGTGCGGCCAGCGCAGTGCCCCTGCTGCGCCTCGCCTGCGCCCTGCACAACGAAATGGCTACCTTTGCCGAGGCTGGTGTGGCGGAGAAACGCCCATGATCTACGTCGGCCTGTTGCGCCATGGCGTGGTAGAGGGTAACGAGGTCTACCGAGGACGAAGCGACGATCCCTTGAGCGCAATCGGACGTGTTCAGATGTGGGATGCCATGGTGGGGCTCAATCACTGGGACCGGATCATCAGTTCCCCCTTGCAGCGTTGCGCCGACTTTGCCACGGAGTTTGCCCACTACCATAGTATTCCCCTTAGTCTGGAGCCTGACCTGGCGGAGATCGACTTCGGTGAGTGGGAAGGGCGTAGCGCCGCCGAACTGATGCAGGTCTCGCCCGAGGCCCTGACAGACTATTGGCGTGATCCCCGTAACCATACCCCTCCGGGTGGTGAATCTCTCCTTGAGTTTCGTCATCGGGTGGTCGAGGCATGGGAGGCGCTACGCCGAAGCCATGACGGTCAGCGTTTGCTGTTGGTGAGCCATGGTGGAGTGATTCGGGTACTCCTTTGTCACCTCCAGGGTTGGTCCCTCGACCGGATTCTGGAGATCGAGGTCAAGCATGCCGCCCTGTTTGGTTTTCAGGTAACTCAGCAGTCCACAAAGCGACTCTTTACATCGCGGGTGTCGATGGAAGCCTGGCTCAAGGGGGAGTCGTGAAAAACAGGCAGGAAGGCGAGCTCAGCATCTTGATGAGAGGCCTGCGTCCGTTGTTGATCGCGTTACAGTTTTTGACACTGCTACCCATCCGATTAGGGCCGCCGCCGCAAGCGGGAGAGAGTGGTTATTCCTTACTCTACTACCCGTTGGTGGGACTCATACTCGGCCTGGTTTTGGCTGGCTGTGGGTGGTTGTGCGGCGGATTTACCGATTCCCTTAGCGCCGCCCTGTTGCTCACCCTCTGGGTCGGTCTGACCGGCGGGCTTCACCTGGATGGCCTGGCGGATAGCGCCGATGCCTGGCTGGGCGGTTATGGCGATCGGGAGCGGACCCTGGCTATCATGCATGACCCATGCAGTGGTCCCATCGCCGTTGTTGTGTTGGTGATCCTGCTGCTACTCAAATTCACGGCGTTACAGAGCCTGGTTGCACAAGGGGCGACGGAGCTGTTGATCGTTATTCCCCTGCTCGGTCGCACAGCCCTGGTCGTCCTGCTATTGACCACCCCCTATGTGAGGCCCCGGGGGCTTGGGTCACAATTGGCGCTGGAGATGCCCCGGGGTATGAGTCTCGCTGTGGTCCTGTTGACAGCTATCCTGGTGGTTGTCTGGCTGGGCCTAAGCGGGATGATTATGCTGCTGGTATCGGCTGTGATCTTCTGGCTATTGCGTTGGCTGATGATGAGGCGTATTGGTGGCACGACGGGTGACACCGCCGGGGCCTTGCTTGAGATCATGGAGACACAAATGCTCCTGGTTATGGTTGTTATGTAATCAGCCTGGATGTAAAGCAGAAACTATCTACGAAGACTGTAGGATCAATAAGATGTCCGTGAT
>JASFJX010000663.1:0-3122 GCA_050119385.1 Candidatus Thiodiazotropha sp.
CTAATAGTCCAGAAATATCTTTTAAAAACCGCTGGTTAATTTACTTTTCAAGCGGCCGGATGAAATATTCGGGTTAATATAGCATGCCAGAATCAATCACAAATAAACCAGCTATTATATAAGGGGTTCTCATTTAGTGGAAAAACAGCGTATTATTGTATTAGTGCCTGTTAACATAACTACTATTAGGCTGGTTTCATGGAAAACAAATACGATAAGAGCACCCAACCCCTCAAGCTCGATGAGACAGCGGGGATGGAAAATCTTTTTGCCACTGATGAAGACGTCGATCGTGCATCCCGTTCGCTCAAGGCCATGTCCCATCCCTTGCGCCTGAAAATACTCTGTACCCTAGGTGACCAGGAGGTCAGCGTACAGGACATAGTCGAGCAGGTCGGCACTTCCCAGAGTAATATTTCCCAGCATCTGGCCATACTGCGAGATAAGGGCATCCTGGCGTCGCGCAAAGACGCTAATCGTGTCTACTACCGGGTGAGCGATTTTCGTACCCTTAAACTGATCGGAATGATGCGCGAGGTCTTCTGCACTCACAGTTAAAGGCTGTAGCCACCCATTCCCGCTTCAGGCTGATGTGCTGTTGTTAACAATGCCGGACCATTTCTCAAGTTATCCGCAATCAGCCCTTAACCCTACTGTCCTCCTGTTATAAACTCTCCCACCCTTGATAGATTAATCTGCATAAGAGGCCCCAATGCAACAGCTCATCGAATTTACGATGAATCACTGGATACTCGTCCTTACCTTCGCCGTAGTGGCCGGATTCTTGATTGTCAACTTACTCATGGGTGACAAAAACGCTGTCGACCCCGTCGCTGCTACCGATATGATCAACCATCAGGACGCCGTGGTGGTGGATGTCAGGCCAGCAGCCGATTTCGACAAGGGTCATATCATCAACGCGATCAGTATACCCAGCAACGGCTTCGCCAATCAGATGGGCGTATTGAATAAATACAAAGACAAACCGATCATTGTCAGCTGCCGCTCCGGTGCCCAGTCCTCTGCAGCCACCATGCAGCTGAAAAAGGCCGGATTCGAACAAGTTTATAACCTCAAAGGGGGTATCCTTGCCTGGCAAAGTGCGAATCTTCCCATTACCCGAAAATCCAAGTAGCTCCACATCATAGGAAGCAGTTATGACCGATGCTAAACAAGACGATCAGAACCGAGAATTTGCCCTACAGCGAATCTATACCAAGGATGTCTCATTCGAGACACCTAATACACCTGCGGTTTTTCAGCAAGAGTGGAAACCGGAGACCAGCGTGAACCTCAACACTGAGGTCAATAAACTCAATGACAAAGTATTCGAAGTGATGCTCACCGTGACGGTGACCACCAAGATCGGGGATAAGACCGCTTATCTGGTCGAAGTCAAACAGGCTGGCATTTTCAGCATCTCAGGTTTTCCCGATCAGGAAATGGGCCCTCTGTTAGGCGCCTACTGCCCTAATCAACTCTTCCCCTATGTGCGTGAGGCCATCTCCGACATCGTGATGAAGGGGAGTTTTCCTCAATTGGTGTTGCAACCGGTCAATTTCGATATGTTGTATGCTCAGCATCAACAGGAGTTGGCAAAGAAGACCCAGGCCGAGAGTAAAGCTCAGCATTGACAACTATCTAATTGTGAAGGGCAATCCAAACCATGGATGAACCGGAGAGCAGAACAATAGCGGTACTTGGGGCCGGATCCTGGGGGACGGCCCTGGCTATCCTGCTCAGTGGCAATGGTCACAAGGTAAACCTATGGGGCCATCTGCCCGAGGAGATAGAGGCACTGATCCGGGATCGGGAGAATAAGCAATATCTCCCCCAGGTGGGGTTTCCGTCGACACTCTATCCCGAGACCGACCTGCACAAGGCGCTGAACGACGCTTCTGAAGTCCTTATCGCGGTACCCAGTCACGCATTTCAAAACCTCATCGCCAACATTGCCCCTCTGTTGCATACCCATGTGGGTATTGTCTGGGCAACCAAGGGATACGAGCCAGGCACCCAACGACTGTTGAGTGAGGTGGCCAGCGAACAGTTCCCAGGGCGGGAGCTCGCTGTCATCTCCGGCCCAACCTTTGCCGGCGAAGTGGCAAGGGGCCTGCCCACGGCTGTCACCGTGGCGGCCACAACAGCTGGTCACGCTGAGCACATGGCCGAAATTTTCCACTCATCCTGGTTTCGTGCCTATACCAGTGACGACCTCGTCGGCGTACAGGTGGGTGGCGCCAGCAAGAACGTGCTGGCTATCGCGGCCGGCATCGCGGATGGTCTCGGCTTTGGCGCCAACACCCGGGCCGCACTGATTACCCGGGGACTGACCGAGATCATACGGCTCGGCCTCAAACTCGGCGGCAAACAGGATACCTTCATGGGGCTCGCCGGGCTGGGCGACCTGCTATTGACCTGCACCGACAACCAATCCCGCAATCGCCGCATGGGCCTGGCCCTCGCCGAAGGACTCTCCCTGGAGCAGGCCCTGGCAAGTATCGGTCAAGAGGTGGAAGGGGTGCATGCGGCCCAGGAGGTCTATGCCCTGTCACAACGACATGGGGTGGAGATGCCCATCTCGGAACAAGTCTACCGGGTACTCTACGAAGGTCTGGTACCGAAACAGGCGGTGAATAACCTGCTGGAAAGGCGGCAAAAGGCCGAGGGCCTATAAGCCCATTATCCATTCACCTCCCACCCTCGAAACCGGTCTGTCGCCAGGCCTCGTACAAAATCAGTGAGACCGCATTGGAAAGGTTAAGGCTACGACTATGGGGCAACATAGGAATGCGGATACGCTGACTCGCCTCCAAACGATTCAACAGATGCGCCGGCAGACCCCGGCTCTCGGGACCGAATAGCAGGGCGTCGCCGGGGGCGAAAGCCACTTCCGCATAACAGCGCTGCCCCTTGGTGGTGCAGGCATAGAGATTTTTCGGCGCAATCCTCTCCTGAAACAGCTCCAGGGAATCATATTCTTCAACATCGGCCCATTCCCGGTAATCGAGGCCGGCCCGCCGCAGCCTTTTATCATCCAGATCGAAGCCTAGGGGGTGAATCAGATGTAATTTGCTGCCACTATTGGCACACAGGCGTATTATATTACCTGTGTTCGGTGG
>JASFJX010000664.1:0-3119 GCA_050119385.1 Candidatus Thiodiazotropha sp.
CGATCATCACGTTCCCGGATGAAACATTCGGGTTAACCCGAATATTTCACCCGGTCGCTTGGAAAAGAAATTAATCAGTGGTTTTACAAGATATTTCTGGAATATTAGCAAAACAGGCGCTATTTCCCTCTATTGCGGGTAGATGTGGTTTGGTTTTCTCCTGTTCAGTGCCCGGTGGGCATAGGAAAGAACCAACATACCTGATGGTGACCTAATCGATCAGCGCTCTACTGCCTGGCTCAACCTGAGGAAATTTTCCAATCGATAGGAGGAGATCTCCCCCCTCTCCATAGCTGCTTGGATGGCACACCCCGGTTCATGGTCATGGGTGCAATTATGAAACCTGCATTGACCGAGAAATGGCTGGAACTCGGTAAATCCTTTTTCCAGTTCTTGCTGAGAAAGGTCGGTCAAGCGAAAACTGCGCACACCAGGGGAATCGATCAGCTCACCACCCTGGGGAAGTGTATAGCAGGTTGCCGCCGAGGTGGTGTGACGGCCCAGGCCGGTTGCCTGAGAGAGACGCCCTGTCTCCACCGTTATCGTGGGCAGCAGCGCATTGACCAGTGATGACTTGCCTACACCTGACTGTCCCAGCAAGATACTTGTCTGATCCTTCAGTTTGTCGATCAGTAGATCCATTCCGTGTTCACGTTTGGCGCTGACCCCGATAACCGTATACCCAATCGATGTATAAGGTTCAAAACGTTGCATGAATGCATGCTCCGTCCCCCCCTCCAACAGGTCGATCTTGTTGATTGCGATCAAAGGCGGGATGCCGATGGTTTCGGCGCTAACCAGATACTGGTCCAGCAGGTAGCCACTGGGTTCGGGTTTGGGCGCAAGCACTATGACCAGTTGGGTGATATTGGCAGCCAATGGCTTGTGCCTGCCACTATAGTCAGGGCGGCTGAGGACACTGCTGCGTGGCTGTAACGCCGTCACCACACCCGAGGTTTCATCCACCTGATGCCAGATGACCCAATCACCGCAGACGGGATGGCCGATATTTTGCCGTGTTTGACAGCGAAACAGTCTGCCCAGCCCATCCATAACGCCAAGGGTTGCGCCATGGCGGATAATTATCCTTCCCTCCAGAGGTGGATTGCCCTCGGTCTGCGACAGTGATTGCCTGGCCCTTGAATCAAGTCGATTGCGGCGTTTCTCCTGAATAGCTTGAATGCGTGTTTTCTGTTGTTTGGTCAGGCGACGTCTGGCCATGAAAAGTCTCAGGGTTTACTGTCGAAATTGTAGTACTCCTGATTCAGATATGCCGCGGTATCTTCAATTTGATCATCAAACCAGGTCAGGCCAAGATTCTGTTCACAAAAACGTACCTGTTTATGCAACGCCTGCAGGGAGCTTATACGCCGGTTCTTGCGGGTATAGACTTCACTGTCATGACACTTCACACAGTGTTCTTTGTATAACTGTTTTCCCGCGGCAGGATCGGCCGCCAGTGAGGTTGTCGATGCGAGAGTCAGCACCATTGCGGGGATCAAGATTCTAATCATTTGCTATCTCCATTAACTATTGGATTCTATTGTTGCGCAAACGCCGGATATTCACCTATCTTCCAATCCTCGGCGTTCGCTGTGCATATGCAGGATTGTGAATGGTTTCTAGGCATAGTTGCAAACAGGGTCTATTGATTCAGGATATTGGCAATACGTACCGGCGCCGGTGGATGGCTGTCATGAAACAGTGAGTAGAGCGGATCCGGTGTCAGGGTATTGGCGTTGTCCTGATAGAGTTTGACTAATGCCTGCACAAGAAATTTGCCGTTGGTCTGGCTGACAGCATAGTTGTCGGCTTGAAATTCGTAGCGGCGGGACAGGTAACTTCCCAGGGGGGTGAAAAAGACGGTGAATACAGGAATTGCAAGCATGAACAGCAGCAGTGCGGCGGCATTGGAGGGGTGGCTAATCCCCAGACCACTGTAAAACCAGGGCTGTTGGGAGAGCCAGCCCAGCAGGGCCAATCCGAAAAGAGAGAGCAGGCCCATCAGCAACATCTGTTTCAGGATATGTTTGTAGCGGAAATGGCCGAGTTCATGGGCAAGGACCGCTTCCATCTCATCGATGCTTAAGGCATCCAGCAGGGTGTCGAAAAAGACAATCCGCTTGCTCTTACCGAAACCGGTGAAATAGGCGTTGCCATGACTCGAACGCTTCGAGCCATCCATGACAAAAATACCATCGCTGGTGAAGCCGCAGCGCTGCAATAGGGACTGGATACGGTTTCGCATCTCACCTTCATCCAGCGGGGTGAAGCGATTGAACAGCGGGGCGATGAAGCGGGGATAGGCCCAGCTCAAGGTTAGGGTGAAACCCATCCAGACGGCCCATGCAGCTAGCCACCAGTAGCGACCGGCACTTTGCATGAGTTGCAGTGTGATCCAGAGTAAGGGGCCGCCCAGCAGAATAGCGAGCATGAGACCGAGCAGACGATCCTTGAGATATTGCAGCGGGGTGGTGCGATTGAAGCCGAAGGCCGTTTCCAGACGGAATGTCCGATAGAGGTCGAAGGGCATTTCGAGCAGGCTGTTGATGAGGATGAAGGAGAAGATGAAGAGCATGCCGATGATGATCTCCTGCCACGCAAAGCCGCGCCAGAAGCTATCGAGTAGATCGAGTCCTCCTCCCAGGGTCCAGAGGAGCAGCAGTGTAACCCCCAAGACGGTCTCAAAGATTACAAGGCGGCCTTTAGCTTGAGTGTAGTCCGCAGCCTTTTGGTGTTCGTCGAGTGTTACGCTATCACTGAATTCCCGGGGTACCTGGCCGCGGTGTCGGGAAACATACCCAAGGTGGCGCCAAAGCAGCCAGAGCTGAAGCAGGGTGCCAATTGAGAGAAAAATGAGAAATAGTTGGGTAAATATAGGCATCAGTCTGGTTTCTGTACTCGGTTGGGGGTATCGATTCTCTATTAGATCGTGTGTCAGTAGAAAATGCTCACTGTTATTTGGGACTTAGCGTCCTGTTAACACTCATTCAAGCGGCCCTAGTGTGGTGTAACATATAAATGGCACATATCAGCGCGACGGGAAGCCGTTAGCTGCAAGGCGCGTCTCGCAGGGAATGGCATGCCCTTTACAAGAGACGCAACGCCGCAGATGACGG
>JASFJX010000665.1:0-3112 GCA_050119385.1 Candidatus Thiodiazotropha sp.
AAGCGTACCGTTGTCCTGTCAGTGAATCAGAGTCAATATAACAGATCATCCTTGTTCAGGCGCGTCTGAATGGGTTGATCTCGCCTGAATTAGAACCAAGGTCACATTGTCCCTTGCCCCCCTTTCCATCGCCAACTCGATCAGTTGCTGTAGTGCCTCCTGAAAGCCATAACTACCCAGTATTTGAGCGATCTCCACATCGCTGACCTCTTTATTCAGACCGTCGCTGCAGAGCAGGAAGAGGTCGCCGTCACAGGGTTCGAAGATCTCCGCATCAAGTTCCAGCTCTTCACTGGCACCCACCGCACGGGTGATATAGTTGGCGATGGGGGATTGTTCCGCCTGGTCGGAAGTGACGATGCCCTGTTCGATCAGCTCTTCGACCTGGCTGTGGTCGCGACTGAGCTGTTTGAGCCTCTCCCGGCGGTAGAGATAGATACGGCTGTCACCAGCCCATTGGTAGATACAGTAGCCCTGATAAGCAAGTAGGGTGACTACCGTGGAACCGATGATTTCACCGCCACGCCGTTGCGACTCCAGCAGCAACTTTTGATTGACAAAGTGCAGGCGCTGTTCAACGTCGCTGGCCAGCGTGCCCAAGGAATCGCCTGGACTAATGGATTTGAGTTCATTGACGATCATTTCGGAGGCTATATCACCTGCGGCGTGGCCTCCCATGCCGTCAGCCACTACCCAGATACCAAGATCGGCCCGATCGAGACAGGCGTCTTCGTTGATTGAGCGCACCTTGCCTTTGTCGCTGATGTGGGCAGAAACCCAGTAGAAGCTGTTGAGACTCATTGCTATTGAGAGACTTCGATATTGGATGTCGTTCTTATAGTATAGGCCCCGGTCTCAATCTCCTCCCAGCCATGTCGGATCCAGGCACCGTCGATTAATGCGCTAGCACCCTTGATCTGGGGTAGCCCTTGGCATACTAGCATAGATGGTGAGATACGTTCTGAGCCCTGGGTCCACCAAAGGCTGTAGGCGAACAGTAGTTTCTTCATCAGGTGGCGCAGAAACAGGGGATAGATGCTACGCATGGATGACTGCTCATCAAGATTGGCGTGCCAGGCGTTGTTCAACGCTGTGGTGGTCGTTTCCGATTGCTTAGGTTGGGTCTCCCGTTCAATATTAGGCAGGCCGACGCCACGAAGCTGTTGTTCGAACGCCTCCATGAGGAAGCCGTCCTCAAGGCATGAGAGGGCAAGGCTCTCCATCCTCGCAAACCAGGGTTCGGACTCTTCCATGAAGAGAAATAGGTTACAGTTAGGATCGAGTTTGGCTGCCATGGTGAAGGGGTAGTAGCGTCCCACTCTGTCCACGCTCGGCATCAACACTCCGGCCCAGCCATGTTCGCCGCAGATGCCGGGTGTAAGGGCGAAACGCCATAGGGGACTGGTGAGGTAGTTATCCAGCCAGAAGTCTCCGAGTTGTTCACGGCTGTTGGCTATTGCCTCCTGCATCCAGGTCTCCCAGGGTGCGATGAAGCCCCTCGGCAGGCGTCGAGTGACGAAATCTCCGAGGGAGGGAATCTTTCCATAGAACCCCGGAGAGTCCTCGTTCATTGAGTTGTTCAAAGTCTGTTCGGACACCTGAAATTCACCAATTCGCTAAGCTTGAATGGATTGAGAGCCCCGCTGGCACGCAACATGAATCTGGATTTGCGCCCACCCACGTTAAACTCAACTATGATAGTTTCTGGTGAGTCGGTGGCTTCGGTTTTTGCCTGATCGATGATCCGGAACCAGCCCCATGGTCCATCTTCGGTGAGCCCTGAAGGCTTGTTACCAGCGGGAGGTGCCAGCAGGATCTTGGTATCACTGATACCGGAATCGTCGGGCCAGGTCATGCGATTCCAGCGGGTCGGCCCGTGGTTATACCTGACACGCTGTTGATTGAGTAACAGTGTGATCTGGGTGATGGTGGTATCCATGCTTAGCGGCTTGACCTCGAAATGGATCTTCGGATCCTGAGAGGAAGCGCTGAAAAAGGCATCACGAATCACAGCTGCCCGCTGAAATTGTCTAAGGGTTCCTGTGGGTATGCCCAGGGCGCGGTTGCCAGCGGCGTTCCAGCGCCAGTTGCGTCGCGAGGTATCGACAAAGTCCAGAAGATAGGTATTGAAGAAATTATCCATCATCCCGCCGGGACCAAAGAAGCGCCCGAAATCACTGATGGTCACTTCACGGCTGCCGCTGCGGTCAAGGGGGTAACGCCCTCTCAGGCTGCGTTGACAGAAGGGCAGCAACTGGGTTGTCCAAACCGAGTTCAGATGTGACCTGATACCTGAGACGGTCAGGTTGGAGCTGCCATCAGCCACAGAGTTGAGCATATCAGCCAGGGGGCCTGGCTGGCGTTTTGCCTCGAGTTTCAGTCGGTTGATGACGTTGCCACCGGCGGAGGGATCCCTGGCCACATTGAAGGCCTGGTTGGATTGATTGCCGGCGGAGGCGATGGAACTCATATGGGCATAGAGTTCGTTCAACATCTCGATAGTCCTTTCAAGGGGCGCCTGTTCTCCCTCCTGGGCATTGATCATTCTGTTCAGGCTGGCGAAATGTTGATCCACCGGGGTTGTCAACAGGGAGTCTTCGGCGGCCGCCTCCGATGCGTCTGGCGCAACCTGTAGTATCGAGGCGAGACGGCGAGTGATACCCGAGGTGTTTCTCTCCACCAGCTCAGCAGCCTTCTTGGCGCCGCCGGGAAGACGGGATAGGGTGGTCTGCTCCTGAACCAGTTTCAGATAGCGACGCAGGGGGGAACCGGGTCCTGAAATGATATTCAAGACATCGACCGCCTGGCGCATGCTGCTGAATGGTTTTATTTGGATATCGGCCAGCAGTTGGTCCCAAGTGCTTATGTACTCCTCATAGTAGAGTTCCTTGACTCGCGCACTGAGCCGAACCAGGTCGGTTTTACCGATAATCTCTTCTAGATCGGGACCCAGTATCCACTTCTCTTCCAGCAGCTTGTTGGCTATCTCGAGATGGTCTTTGAGAAACCGCTTGTGATAACCCTCATAGGTGAACAGGGCCGGGATCGGTTTGTCGAGCGGTTCGCCCGATCGGCGGCTGAAGACCAGGTCCGTATCCGGTCCAATCACTTG
>JASFJX010000666.1:0-3111 GCA_050119385.1 Candidatus Thiodiazotropha sp.
TATTGACGGTCAGCTTGGAGCCGTCAGCCCCCTCCGCGCTCAAACCGCCCACCACCAGGTTGCCTTGGGCCAAGGCGTAATTCTTACCGTCGATACCTTTCAGGGGAGTCATCAGGAGGGTACCGCCCCGCAGACTTTTGGCATTGCCAAGGGACGAAACCGTAACATCGATCTTCTGACCCAGTTTGCTGAAGGGTGGCAGGTCACCATGCACGATTACCGCGGCAACGTTCTTCGGTTTCATGTTGGTGCCGCTGGGTATCTGCACCCCCAATTGGGAGAGCATGTTCTTCAGGCTGTTGATGGTATAGGGCGAGTCGGTATCCTTGTCACCTGTGCCGTCGAGGCCCACCACCAGGCCATAACCGATCAGCTGGTTGCTGCGTACTCCCTGGATGGAGGCAAGATCCTTGATCCGCTCAGCCCAGAGATTCTGGCATGACAACATGAGGATGGCGAATGTGAGCAGTAGTCTGTGTACGATGACTTTCATTACAGGGGACCTCAGAAGGGGAAGAGCACACTGTTGAAGAAGCGGGCGAGCCAACCCATGGAGTTGGCATCCGCCAGTGCGCCTTCACCGACATAAGTAATGGTGGGATCGGCGATACGGGTGGAGGCGACTGTGTTTTCCGGCGTGATATCCCTGGGCCTCACGATGCCGGATAGACGGACATATTCAGTTCCCTGGTTGATACCGATGCGCTTTTCGCCCCGCACATAGAGATTGTTATTAGGCAACACTTCGATCACCGAGACCGTAACACTGCCACTCAAGGCATTGCTCTGGGTGGCGCTGCCGTCACCGCTGAAATCGTGGCTGGAATCAAGACTGAAACCGAGCCCCACATCTTTATTGTTGGCGATCGGTACAAAGCCGGGTAAGTTGAACTGCATCGACTGACCAAACAGGGTGGGATTGGTAACACTGTTACTGGTGCTTTTCGCGGTGCTGGTGGTGGCCGATTTGTTCGCCTGGGTACTCTCAACCAGATTCACTGTCAGCAGATCGCCGACACGCCGGGCACGGATATCTTCAAACCATGTCAGCTCATAGCCCGTTTGGTAGATAGCCCCATTACCCTTAGGCGCAGGCGGCGGCATCACGGGACGAATCGGGGCATAGGCCGCATCCCGTTTCGGGGTGGTGTTATAGCAGCCCGCCAACAACGGTAAGGTCATGATCATGATCAATAGGCTGTTGCGGAATCTATCCATCGGAACGGCTCCCGTTAGAGTTGCTGATTGACGTAGGAGAGCATCTCATCAGTGGTGGAGATGGCCTTGGAGTTCATCTCGTAGGCTCGCTGGGTCTCGATCATGTTGACCAGCTCTTCCACCACGTTCACATTCGAGCTTTCCAGCGCGGACTGGATCAGGGTACCGGTACTGTCGGTGCCGGGTATGGCGGTATTCACACCACCGCTTGCGTTGGTTTCGCGATAGAGGTTGTCACCGACCGACTCCAATCCCTGGGGATTGACGAAATAGGCCAGTTCGATCTGACCGATCTGGGTCGGCGTGCTGTTGCCCGATACCAATGTGGAGACCACCCCATCGGAACCGATGGTCAGGCTGGTGGCATTGGTCGGCACGGTCATCGCCGGCTGCAGCTCGTAGCCGTTGGGTGTCACGATGTTGCCGTCGGCACTCAGGCTGAAGGTGCCGTCACGGGTGTAGACGATATTGCCGTCCGGATGCAGGACCTGAAAATAGCCCTTGCCCTGGATCGCCAGATCCAGTGAGTTTCCGGTCTGTACGATATTGCCCTGGCTGTGCTCCTTCTGGGTCGCCACCACCCGCACGCCGGTGCCCACCATCAAGCCTGAGGGCAGTTCGGTATTCTCCGAGGACTGGGCGCCCACCTGACGTATGTTCTGATAGATCAGGTCGTTGAATACTGCCCGGTCGCGCTTGAAACCGGTGGTATTGACGTTGGAGAGATTGTTGGAGATCACAGACATGTTGGTCTGTTGCGCGTCCAATCCGGTTTTTGCGATCCAGAGTGCCGGGTACATAGTCTCTTCCTCGTACTGAGTTAATCGGGTAAGTCATACGTTGCCGTGCAACGTCTTTAAAAAGTCTCTATACAATTTGCAGCAAATTACTTGCCAACATCAGCTCATACTCATGAGCTTGACAGAGGCGCTGTCCAGTTCTTCAGCGGTCTTCATCATCTTGACCTGCATTTCAAACTTGCGTGCCAGCTCGATCATGGTGACCAGGGAATCCGCCACATTGACATTACTGCTCTCAACGGCACCGGAGACCAGCTGGGTTTCGGCATCCGCATCCGCCTCTTCACCCTCCTTCAGACGCAGCAGACCGTCTTCCCCCTTGATCAACTGGTCAGCTTCAGGATTGACCATCTTGATCCGGTCGATAATCGCCAAACCCTCGGGGGTGGCACCTTCCGGTAAGATAGTGATGGTACCGTCAGGAGCCACTTCCAGGCGCTCATAGGGCGGCAAGGCGATCGGCCCGCTATTGCCGATCAACGGCAAACCCTGGCCGTTGGTCACAAGGCCGTTGGCATCGACCTTCAGGTCGCCACGACGGGTGTAGGCCTCTGAACCGTCGACTGACTGCACCGCGAAATACCCCTCACCATTGACCGCCAGATCGAGGGGATTACCGGTCGCCTGGATGCTGCCTTTATCGAAGTTGATATTGGGGCGTTCATCCAGGGCATAGACACGGGTCGGATAACCCTCGCCAAACACAGGCATACTGCGGAATTGATTGAGGTCTTCCATGAAACCGGGGGTATTCACATTGGCCAGGTTATTGGAGTTGCTGGCCTGGGCGATCAGGGTCTCTTTTGCCCCGCTCATGGCGATGTAAAGCATGCGATCCATGGGTTGCTCCTGTTTTTAAATCAGTTGGCTCTATGGCTTTATCTGAGCTATATATGAGCTATATTTGAGCTATATCTGATTTCTTGCAAAAAACAGGCCTAACCCGAATGTTTCATGCGGGTATAAAAAAAGCCGCTTCCGCCCCCCGTACACTGAGGACAAAAGCGGCGATTACCCAATTTACTTAACGGATATTGATGACTGTCTGGGTAACGGCATCCGCCGTGGTGATGACCTGGGCATTGGCCTGGAA
>JASFJX010000667.1:0-3111 GCA_050119385.1 Candidatus Thiodiazotropha sp.
CGCAATTGGCCTCCTCCATCGCCTCCCGCCTGGCCACCGATTCATCACGCTCCCCTTCCGGGGTAAAACCACCCACCGTCTCCAGCACCCAGGGCACAGGCTCCTTCCCTACGGCACCGATTCTGAATTGTTCGACGAGCACCACCTGGTCCAGGCGCGGATCGTAGAGCAGTACCGAGACAGCTCGAAGTTGCTCAAGCCGCTCACGTATCAAAGACTCGCTCTTTCCACCCAGATAGAGATCGTGCTGCAGGCGGTAGCGGTTGATTTTCAGGAATCCCCGATAGACTTGATCAGTCTCGATCAGTTCGTGTTGATATTGCATCGATTGATTCGCGTCTTTCATAAACAGCCTTTCTATATCATCCAGAGTCGACATTGTATCAGCAGAAAAAGAATGAAAGAGAGAGTTACGAAACACCAAGCCCTGTTGGGCCATGCAAGAGTGGTTTGATAGAAGCGAAATAATACCCTAAGCTTGTCCCTGTTGATTCGACACTGCTATTGGTTGATAAATAATCATCATTGGGTACAACAACACCAAGGTTTTAGGCTAACACCAAATATATGAGCTGGAGGCACAACATGAGCGAGGTAGAACATTTCACCCATGCTCCCGAGGCGCTGAAACAGGAATATGTCAAATTGCTAGACAAGACCGCGCTGGAGATGGGACGCACCAACAGCCCTGCCGACCGGGTCGATTGGAATGCTGTCAATGAGAAGATGGCCGAGTGGTGGAAGGAAAAGGGCTTCGACTTCCCATAAGCTTCACTTATCCAACCGGTCGCTTAGAAACAAGGGTAATTGGTCGTAAAAAAGCCTTGACTAAATCGGGTGGATGCACTAATTTCTGTATTAACAGAAACTACTGTAAAGAAAATAACATGAAACTCACACCGGTCATGGAAAAGTATATTCTGCATTGGGGCGAGATGGGCACCCGTTGGGGTGTCAATCGTACCGTTGCACAGATTCAGGCCCTGCTCTTTCTCTCCTCCAACCCCATGAATGCCGAGGAGATAAGCGAAACCCTCGCTGTGGCTCGCTCCAATGTCAGTACTAGTATCAAGGAGTTACAAGCCTGGAAACTGATTAAGGTAGTCCATCTCCTCGGTGACCGTCGCGATCATTTCGAGACCTTGAAGGATCCATGGGAGTTATTTCAAACAATCATGGAAGGCCGCAAGCAACGGGAGTTGGACCCCACCATGAGCGTACTGCGGGAATGTGTGATCGAAGGCGAGGAGGACAAGCAGACCCCGGCAGAAGTGAAAAACCGAATTCGGCATGTATTGGAGTTTATGGAGACGCTCGATACCTGGCATGGTCAGATAAGGAACCTGCCGCATCCCACCCTGCTTAAACTGATCAAGCTTGGCGATAAGGTACAAAAATTCCTCGGTAACAAGTGAGTGTTTTTTTATCCATTAATTTCTGTTTATACTGAAATTACTGTAATTTATAGAAAGGAGCAATTGTTATGAATCTACTGGTACTCTTCTCAGTCTATTTCACACCTAGCGCCCCCATTACAGAGAAAACCCTCGTGCTCACCCTGAAAGAGACACTGTTTTTCAGCTTGTTGGGTGTGTTTCTGGGACTGGCCGTTGTAGGCAAAGTCATTTGGAAATCCATTGATGCTGCTATTTCCGATCAGACCTGCGCAAACAGCATCGAGGAGTGAAGCGATGCGAATCCTCATCACCGGCGCTACAGGCTTTATCGGAAGCCACATCGCCGAAGCTGCTGCAAAGGTGGGACATGAGTTGGTCCTATGTGCACGTAATCCCGCGATAGTAAAACAGCACTTTCCCCATGCCGAATCAAAGCAAGTAGATTTCTGCAGAGATATTGAGACCGATCTCTGGCTACAGCGCACGAAAAATATCGACATCGTGATCAACACAGTCGGCATTATCAGAGAATATGGTAAACAGACTTTTAACGTCCTTCATCGCGACACACCCATTGCCCTATTCAGAGCTTGTGAGATTTCCCAAGTCAAAAGAGTTATACAAATATCGGCCCTTGGGGCTGACAAAAATGCAATCAGTCATTACCACCTGTCAAAACGGGCAGCCGATACCGCGCTTTCAAGTTTAGCCTTGGATTGGGCCATTCTCATGCCATCCATTGTCTATGGCCCTAACGCAAAGAGCATGGCGCTGTTCAAAGCACTATCAAGTCTACCTCTGATCCCCTTGGTTGAATCCGGTGAACAGCCGGTACAGCCTCTGCATATCAGCGATTTAGTCGCAGCGGTTATGCACTGTATAGAATCTGATCGACCAATCCGTAAACGCATTGAACTGGTTGGCCCCGAACCTATCACGATGAGAGAACTACATTGTCAATTGCGAAGCTGGCTGGGTTACGCGCCTGCCAAGTTTGTCGGCCTCCCCTTCTGCGTTGCATTAGGATTTGCCCGGTGGGGTGGATTGCTGGGCTGTACACCAGTTGATGATGAAGCCATGCGTATGTTGAGACGAGGCAATACTGGCGATGTTGCAGGTTATATCGAGGCTTTTGGCTATCGTCCAAAGGCTTTTAATCAGGCTCTATCCGAGTTACCGGCACAACAGGCTGACCGATGGCATGCCTCACTCTATTTCCTCCGACCCTTGCTACGTTGGAGTATAGCCTTCGTCTGGCTCTTTACCGGCATCATCTCCTTATTCGTAGTACCTACCGACATAAGCTTTGAGATGCTGACGAAGACAGGCATTAGCGCTGCCTGGGCGCCTCTGTTTCTCTATGGGGCTTCATTAATCGACTTGTTTATTGGTATGGCAGTCGCATTGCGCTTCTATCCAAGTCAAATCGGATGGTTGCAAATTCTGCTGATCCTAGTCTACACACTGATCATCACCCTATCTCAACCCGAGCATTGGATGCATCCCTTTGGCCCCGTATCGAAAAATGCACCATTGCTCGTCTCAATTTTAATCTTGACTATTCTGGAGAAAAGATGATGAACGAGTTTTTTGTCATTAAATGGCTGCATATCTTAAGTGCAACCCTGCTATTTGGCACCGGACTGGGTAGTGCGTTTTACAAGTGGTCTGCCGACCGCAGCGGCGATGTTTCAGCGATTGCCCACACTAATAG
>JASFJX010000668.1:0-3110 GCA_050119385.1 Candidatus Thiodiazotropha sp.
ATCAGAAAGGGCACAGGAGTATTCGCCGGAATAGTGATGCAGCAGCAGCCACTGCTACCTGTTGAAGAGGAAGGCAGGTTGAACGACAGTGTACTCAAAGAGAATTTCATTAACCGTGTCTACGTCTATCACCGTTGGCGTAAACTGCTGCACTCTAATATAACGCCCGCCAGTCTAATCGCTTTTCACACTGACCATAAATACCTGATCATGGCTCACTCCCAGGCAGCCTATCAGCGGCTTGGCAGATTACTCTCCAACCTGCCAAAAAACCGGTTGACCCTGATCACCGATGACTATATCAACGAGTTGATGCATACGCTGAAACGTCGTGTTAGCCGAAAGCGACATGCTAACGTTTTACAACATATCATGGGCTATCTAAAAAAACGCATCAGCATGGATGACAAAAAAGAATTGAGTGCAAGTATCGAAGCCTATCGGCGCGGTGAAACGCCGCTGGTCGTCCCGATAACCCTATTCAGGCACTATTTCAGACACCATCCTGATGAGTATATGTCCAGGCAGATCTACCTTCAGCCACACCCTGACTCACTAGGATTAAGAAATAACATCTGATCGATTAACTGGACGCCAGGTCATTACCCCTTTTTATTATCTTTACTATTAACTCGGCACCTTAATAGGTAGGTTCAGCCGAAGCGTGCCTGCCTGCAGCAAGGCATCAAAACGCCGCTGTAGCACTCCTACAACAAGTTTTGAAACGCAGCCTGCTGACAGGCACGCTTCGGCCTGTCCTTTTACATTCAAACTGTTAGGGCCTTCTTGTCGCCCTGAACCCACCTATTAAGGTGTCGGGTTAATAAAACCCTATAGCTCATACTCTCTGTTTTCCGGTTATCTCCTGAAGAAACAATCTTGAATCGGCATCTCTCAGGCGTCTGCAAACCTCTCTACCCAAGTTCATATAGATCAAGGTATATTGCTCCGAATCCCTCCTATAGAGATCTGCTAGCTGAGTTGCCGTTACCTGTATTGCAGCACTCTCTTCCAACGCCACAACTTCCGCACTGCGTGGCTTAAAGTCCATCAACGCCATTTCACCGAAGCAGTCCCCTTCGCCAAGTTCTCTGAGCCTGTAATGTTTTCCGTTCCAGCATCGGTTAACGGCAACCCGCCCCCGTTCGATGATATAAATTGAGTTATCGAGATCTCCTTGACGAAAGAAATAGTCATCTTTCGCTACTTCGACTATCTTGGCCTTGTTGAGAATTAGCTCCAAGGTTGCTTCATTTACACCACCGAAAACCGGCATCTCTTGAAGCATCCGCAATCTGCTGACCAGCATTTTTATTCCTCTAATAAATATTGTTTATTTATCTGCTGTTAATAACAGAGCACCGACTTGAGTATTTTACCCCTTAGGATAGCAGTCTGATCAAATTTGCTCAGGCAATTGAGAAAGAAGCCCAGAGAAATACTCAGCATCTCAATGAGTTGTTAAAAATTGGGTCAATAGATAAGGGAAGTATTTTTTAATCCGCTAAATGGCCACAAGAACACACATTGCCAGTCGAACCATTACTACGAATCAAAAGGTCAGTCAAACTAGCCGCAAATCGTATCGCTGTGACTTCTGACAACCTCATATGGAACTATGATATTCTTAGCACCAATACAACCATTCTAAATTTTCATATGTCTTAAAACCATTCGATCTATAACAGCTCCGTGAATAACTCATTCGGTCTAATCATTATCGGTGATGAACTCCTCTTGGGAGTAAGGGATGACAAACATTTCTCCTATTTTCGTCAAATGCTGGGCCACAGGGGGCAACGATTAGATCGCTGTTGGCTTCTGCCCGATGAGGAGAGCAGCCTTATCAAACATTTGACGTTTTCCATGAGTGAGAGGTTACCTGTCTTCGTTTGCGGCGGTATTGGCGCCACCCCGGACGATCTGACTCGAGGCTGTGCCGCGGTAGCTGCTGGCGTGTCCCTTGAGCCACATCCAGAAGCCGTTGCGTTGATTGAAGAACGCTTTGGAGAGGAGGCCTATCCAACCCGGATACAGATGGCACTGCTACCGAAGGGCGCCCAACTCATCCCCAACCCTTACAACCGGATTCCCGGATTCTCTATAAATAAACACCACTTTATACCCGGTTTTCCGGAGATGGCTTGGCCAATGGCCAAGTGGGTAGTTGACCAGTTCTACCCCTCACCAGATAAGAGGCTGACACAGCATTCACTGCAGGTTATCGAAACGCCCGAGAGCAGACTTGCAGGGATTATGGAGACACTCAAACAGCGCTTCCCAGAGGTTAAACTGTATAGTCTTCCGACACTTGGAGATAATAGTTACATTGAGCTGGGCATACGAGGCAGAGGTGATATCTCACCGGCTTTTATAGCACTGCAAGAAGCCCTTCAGGCAGAAAACATCCCCTTTCGCTGACAAGCCTCTATCTGCATATTGTCTTTAGGCAAGAGCACCAGCCAGCAACATCGAAAATCTGTCCTTTGGCTGATCCGTTCGGATAACGCCCTATCGAACCCCATGAGCAGACTATCAAAAGCCTGTAAGGCATACAGTAAGTCTATAGGCCTCATATCCCTATGGATAAGCGAACCTCTAATACAATACAATAATGACACGAATTAAATAAGGGGGGGCGCCATGAAAGTGGCAGTATTGGGAGGCACTGGTTTTGTCGGTCACTATTTAACAGAAAAGCTATTGCATCATGGCCACATCCCCAGACTATTGACCAGGGAGGACTCACCTCATTTATCAAAACAAACCCAACCTTTCGAGTGGATTCGGGGCGATATCGAGGATAATAAAACGCTTCGGCGGCTGCTGACAGGGGCGGATGCCGTCATCTACAACATCGGCATACTTAGAGAATACCCCTCCAGTGGTATAACCTTTGAAAAGTTTCAGTATGAGTGGGTTGCCAGGACTGTCGAACTGGCAAAAGACCAGCAAATAAAGCGCTTTCTTCTGATGAGTGCCAACGGCGTCGAACTCGGCCTGACAGCATATCAGAAGACTAAGTTGGCCGCAGAAAGCATCTTACCTGGCAGTGGACTTGATTGGACAGTTTTTCGCCCTTCTGTGATCTTTGGGAATCCCCATGGCCG
>JASFJX010000669.1:0-3104 GCA_050119385.1 Candidatus Thiodiazotropha sp.
CTTCCGATCTAGCGGCTATAGCCCGCAGCGCCGGTTTTCTGGTGGCCTCCGTGGTTGATCTGTTTAACAGCGGTGATGCGCGCATCGCCGTGCTGGATACCAGTATCAATCACATGCCCGAGGTGTTCGAGTACCAGTGGCAACCACCAGTCGCTTCTAGTAGCGGAGATGGTAGACATTCTTATCTTCTGGCGGGAGCCTCCTGCCTGGCGGGTGATCTTTTCGGCAAATACCGGTTTGACGATGGACTGCATGTCGGCAGCCGCGTTGTATTCACTGATATCGGTGCTTATTCTATGGTTAAGGCGAACATGTTCAATGGCATAAATCTTCCGAACCTCTATCTGCTACATGAAGGAGGGCGTCTGGAATTGATCAAGCGATTTGAATTTGACGACTTTTTTACCCTGTGTGGGGCTGAGAATGCTACGGGTCCATGAAGAAGAGTTGATGCTTCCGCCACTCGAGGGGCATAAGGGACTGCTGGCCTATCTGGCCGAAGCAGTCGGTGAGCGACTCAGCCCAGAGCTGTTGCCGGTGCGGTTTGTCATCAGCGGGAGCGATGCGGAGGGTTATCGCTGTGAGGTGGGTGTGATTTCAGGCCTGTTGGACCCGAAATTGGATTACAGCACCTCGATTTTCGATTTTGCACCACGCATCACTGAAAACAATCAAACCTTCAATGCCGTTCTTCTGGTTCCTACAGGCATTGGCTGCGCTGTCGGTGGCCATGCAGGTGATGCCAATCCCGCCGCTCGGCTACTAGCTTCACAGTGTGACACACTGATCACCCATCCCAATGTAGTCAACGCCTCCGATATCAATGACCTGCCGGAAAACGGCCTCTACGTGGAAGGCAGCGTGATTACCCGGCTGATGATGGGAACCTGTGGGTTGGAGCCGGTACGGGCCAACCGGGTTCTGGTGGTGGTCGACGAACATCCCGAAGCGATTTTTACTGACGTGGCCCTCAATTCGGTGAGTGCTGCCCGGGCAAGCTTTGGTATGAACTGCCCGGCAGTTGTGCGGTTGGCTCAATCAGTCAAGCTACGTTCCGAATACGCGCCTTCAGGACGAGCGGTTGGTATTGTCGAGTATCTGGAAAGGCTGCTTGATGTGATGGAGAGCTACCGGGGATCATACGATGCCCTGGCCGTCTCTACCCAAATCGAAATACCCGCCACCTACGCGGCTGAGTATTACCTGTCCCGTGGCGACATGATCAATCCCTGGGGGGGTGTAGAGGCAATATTCACACACACGCTATCTTCACTGTATGACATCCCCACAGCCCACTCTCCAATGTATGGTTCTCTCACAAGTGCTATCAATGAGTTGAAATTGGGTATGCTGGACCCGCGCATGTCGTCGGAAATTATTTCCCTCGGCTTTTTCATGTGCGTTTTGAAAGGATTGCAACGTAGCCCTCGGATCGTCAAGGATGTCCACTTAAGAAATCGCCCCGGTGTCCTGACAGCATCGGATATCAGCTGTCTGGTCATACCAGACGGCTGCATTGGGCTTCCCACCCTGGCTGCGCTTGAGCAAGGCATCAAAGTTATCGCTGTGCGCGAGAATAAGAATATCATGCGTAACGATCTTTCCGCGCTTCCCTGGCAATCCGGGCAATACCTTCCGGTGGAGAATTATTGGGAGGCCGCCGGTGTCATGGCAGCGCTAAAACAGGGCATAGATCCCGCCGCTGTCCGTCGTCCCTTGGCTGATACCCATGTTGAGGGTAAGTGCACGTCTTGATATATATCTTTTATGCCGAATAAAAATTATATATCCATGAATAATCTTGAATGGCTAAAAATTCATAATCATATCGATTGTCGTATTCACATTGACTGCCATACTTAACACGACATACTTAGTCGCCGGGTGAGGTAGAGATGCGGCGTTTCAGCAACACCAGGAAGAGGCGTTGCAGTCTCTGCTGCAAGAACTGCCCATCGCTGGCGTCAATGTCAACACCCGTTTACTGAGCGGCAGGCCATTTCTGTCGATCATCAGGGAGGTTGTTCAGCAGGGTCATGACCTGGTCATCAAGCCCGCCGAGGGCCGTGGAGGCGTGTCCAATTTTCTCTTTGGCAGCACCGATCTGCATCTGTTGCGCAAGTGCCCTTGTCCGCTATGGATTATCAAACCATCGCGTAGTGAAAAGTTAAGCCGGATACTTGCTGCGGTTGATCCGGATCCCGGTGAGGTGTCCAATGCTGAATTGAACAAGCTGATTCTGGATCTGTCCTCTTCCCTCGCTGTGCAAGAGAGCAGCCAACTCCATATTGTCCATGTCTGGTCTTTGCCTTACGAACATACCTTGCGTGGTGGCCGAGCCCGCCTTTCAGGGGCTGAAACCGAAATCCTTCTCCACACCGGTCCAAACATAGGAGCCTCGAGTTGAAAAAACACTGGCATGCCATGCAGGCGCAGGATGTGCTCGGGCATTTCAAAAGTGGCCCCGAAGGGCTGTCTGAGGAGGAGGCGCTACGCCAGCTGGGCGAATATGGCGCCAATCTCATCCCGGCACCGAAAAGACGTTCAGCCTTAATGCTGTTAGTGGCGCAATTTCACAATGTACTGATCTATGTGCTACTGGTAGCCGGGGTCGTGACAGCGCTATTGGAGCATCTGGTGGACGCCGGTGTGATCATCGGGGTGGTGGTGATCAACGGTCTCATAGGCTTCATCCAGGAGGGCAAGGCCGAAAAGGCCATTGACGCGGTACGCAATATGCTCTCGGCCCAGGCCACAGTGATCCGTGGCGGGCGACGCTACCAGCTCTCGGCAGATACCTTGGTGCCGGGCGATATCGTCTTCATCCAGTCGGGGGACCGGGTCCCTGCCGATCTGCGCCTGTTTCGACTGAAAGAGCTGCGCATTGAAGAGGCGATACTTACCGGTGAGTCGGTTGCGGTGACCAAACATATCGATCCGGTGAGGCAAGAGGCCCCATTGGGCGATCGGCGATGCCTGGCGTTTTCCGGTACCTTTGTCACTTACGGTCAGGGTGCCGGTGTGGTGGTGGAGACCGGTGCCCGTACCGAGATCGGGCGCATCAGCGCCATGCTGGCCCAGGTGCATACGCTTACCACCCCGCT
>JASFJX010000670.1:0-3096 GCA_050119385.1 Candidatus Thiodiazotropha sp.
TTCCCTGCGAGACGCGCCTTGCAGCTAACGGCTTCCCGTCGCGCTGATATGTGCCATTTATTCGTTACACCACACTAGCTTTCCTCGTTTACAGCATCCAAGCACTGCCTAATCTGCTCGCAAATGCTATTATCTGTTATTTTATCATCGTTATGTAGCAGCAGTATTTTGCTGATGATTTCGGTGATCATCTCGTCCTCGTCAGCAAATGGTAGATAGAGTTTTTGCCCCTTGTTAGGGATAACCCTAGCGGGCGTAATACAAATATGTGGGCCAGTATCAAGATATACCCCTCCGTGAGAAAGGTGGATACGATAGGTAGCAAGCGTTCCGGGTACATGCACGAAGTTACCCTCGAATCGCAAATTTGTTATGCCCAGTCTAGTTGCCAAATAGCGAGTCACGGTAGCTCTGTGCTGTAAACGTTCAATCGATGGAGAAATCGGTACCTCTTCCAGTGCTTCTTCGGTACGAGCCACAGAGATAACGAGATCCGCATCCCGCATAACTTCAGAAAATACAATCGGTGAGATATCACACAAAGGAACTTGACGCATATTATCATTGACTATTACGCCGAAATATATTTTTCCACTTGTTATGTTCTCGGTTTCTGAAAAATAATGGTAAATATCTGAAAATCGCCACATTGCGCAATATTGACCACCTAGCCCGTCTTTGAAAGCGCCGTTGGAATTTGTTATCCAACCTCGAGTTTCAAAAAGTCGGTAAGCGACTTTAGAGCGGATGACGTGTCCAGCAAAGCGCTCGGATACTCTCTCTTCTACACTTTCAGCTGAGGTGATCAGATATATCTCCCTAAATACCTGCTTGAAGGGCTGAACCATTTCGCGCTCAACGACCAGTTGTTGCCAGTAAGGTAAAACTTTTTGTTGAAATAGGTCATAAGCATGAGCGATGCGTACTTTCTCGCCGATGGAATAGGTGGACTTGCCGTAAATAAGTCGCATGTTGGCAGCGTCGATGAGACCGATCTCTTGATTCTCATTGATGCCCACTAAATTTTCCAGGAGGACGCGAGCTGGCGGTATTTTGGCCAGGTTGTGCAAATCCTTGCTGGGGATGGACTCTCCTGACGACATCATCGATTCAAGTAGATCCCGAACACGATGGATTTGTTTTTTTAGTTTGTCGCGTTCAGCTTTGATCATTTTAAACGCGGGGTTTTTTCTCAATGCCGACGGTGTGGTCTTCAGTGACCGACCATTTTGGATGATCTGAATGACAGGGATAATCCCTTCAATGTTGATCGCGACTTGCCATTTGTCAATCTGTTGTTCGAGCACGACTGCCGATCTTTCTGATTTGGACATGGTATTGGGAATGCTCAGGGACGCGTTAATACGGTGATGAAGTCAACAGGTTTAAAGTCGTTCAAACTTCTCCACATCGCATGACTAATTGCCATCCCAGTTTTCGGTTTCAAGCCGAAGCTGGAGTAAATTCATGCTTATACCCTTTTCTTTCAGGTATGGATCAAGCAAGGCTTTCATTTTCTTGATGGCGGGCTGGTTGTCGGCCTCGTCATGTAAGCGCAAGGCATACATTAGTGCTTTGTCGCTACCTAAATGGAGCAATTCCGCGAAACAAGGACTGGCAATTTTAACATTGCGTATACCTATGCCTGGCACCTTCGTATACATTGCCTTTGTGATAATGTAGAGATCGTATTCGATACCATCACCACAGCGGGATAGGACCCAAACCAGGCCTTTTAGTACTATGCTATTCTTCCTCGACATACCCCACAAATCATTACCAGTGTGACATGCATCAGACCAATGATAATAGTCACCGATTACTGTTAAATCACCAAAAATCAAGCTCTGTCGTTTTTCTTCGGCTAGCTTGATGTACTGCCGAATCGAATTAACAAAGGCATCGCCATCAATAGCTGCAATCAGGTCACGGAGTTTTTTTAACCAAGTTTTACTGGGGGCTTTCGATTTATTGGTGCAATGTTTCAACAGTGCCATCCAACCGACCTGCTCTGTTCTAGAAAGTGCTTCAAAATCGTTAAGCAAGTGCTCAACCCAGGGGTCGTGTGTATCAACCAGAGCGAACACCTCAGGATCAAGGTGTTTGCCTCGAAATTGGTATTCGAGATAGGTTTGAGCACCTGCTTCCTCAAGGCACGCAGCCACATCCTCTAGCGATCCGAACTCACGTGGTGCATACTCCGCACGGTTGCGGCAAACATCTAGTGCAAACCGCTGTGGCATTACTTCCTTGTTGGGATCGGCTCCAAGTGCAAGGAATGTTTTAATGCCATCAGCATGCCAACAATATACGGCAAAGTAGAAACCCTTATCGATGACGCCTTCAGCGCTTGTAAGAAGGTTTGAATTCGCTAACAACCACTTGCAGGCAGCGTCCTCTGGATCCCGAAGGTGTTGAGGAAAAAGTACCCATGCAATGAAGGCGAACAGCGCTTCTTCATTACCTTGGAGTGTTGCTTCAAGCTCCTCGAATTTTCCTTGTTTGTGAAGTGAAATATAGTGCTTAGCTTGACTATAGATGCCGCCATTGTCTGCGTATAGTCGGGTACACATCTGGTTAAAGGTATTCAGTATACTCATTATGAATTGTTCTTTCCTTGCGTATAAAAAATTGCTCCGATTCCGGGCGATTCCGCGATTCTGGAGACACGATTCCGGGGACAGTATACCTCGGGATTACGGATTCCAGGGACAGTATAGTTATTTCCGGATTCCGATTCCCGTTCCGGATTCCGCGATTCTGGCGTGATTCCGGGGACAGTATGCCTATTTCTAAATACAACCTAACATAGCGCTCTTACAAGGATCTGAAGAGGAACTGCCTTATGGCCAGAATGGCTCGTCTTGTTGTACCCGGATATCCACACCATGTTACACAAAGAGGTTATGGCGCCCAGTGAGGATGATGGGCTAGGTGCAACGCTTGGCGAGGCGCATCGCCGCTACACTCGCCATATCAATTTTCACAATGGATGGCGTGGTCATCTATGGCAGGAACGCTTCCATTCGTTTGTCATGGATGAGTCATATCTTATGGCGACTGTTCGCTATGTGGAACGGAATCCTGTTGTTGCCA
>JASFJX010000671.1:0-3094 GCA_050119385.1 Candidatus Thiodiazotropha sp.
CCATCAAGTCGCGCAATTCGCTCTGTTCCCTGGTGTAGTGGCGCTCCAGCTCATGCAACGCTTCCAGCAGTGTCTGCTGATGGTGGATGCGGGCGCGCTGTTCACGCTGCTGTGTATCGAGCAGCCGCGCCAGCCAATAGAGCACCCAACCAAACAGTATCAGGCCAATGAATCCGAGGACCAACATCAGCTGCAGTGCTGTTGAAGCTTGGGTAAACCATTCCATACCAGGGCCTGTTAACACTAATCCAATTAACCCGGTAACTATACCCCATCCATTGGCTCAAAACCTGAGTCCATGCTTGCATCCAATGGATACAGTCATTACCTTTGCCATCCAACCACTATTCCTCAAACCATTTTCAGGATCGACTGCAGATGCAAATCCACTTAAAGACATTGGGCTGTCGCCTCAACGAAGCCGAGATGGAGACCTGGAGCCGTGATTTTCAAGCCCTGGGACACTCCATGACAAGCAATGTGGATGAGGCCGATCTGCTTGTGATCAATACCTGTGCTGTAACCGAAGAGGCGGTACGAAAGTCGCGTAAACTGCTCAGTCGCAGTAATCGGCAAAACCCCGACGCCCGCTTGGTGGTCAGCGGCTGTTATGCTTCGTTGAATCCCGATGAAACCGCTGAGATCGATGGAGTGGACCTGGTAGTCAACAACCAGGATAAAGGGCGTCTGGTTGAAATTGTCCGTGACAAGCTTGATCTCCGGGTGATGCCCCAAAGCGCCATTGAAGCGGATGCCACCGGCCTGTTGGCCCGTGGTCGCCAGCGCGCCTTCATCAAGGTCCAGGATGGTTGCCGCTATCGCTGTACCTTCTGTATCGTCACCCTGGCACGCGGGGAGGAACGCAGCCGACCAGCCGCTGAGATCATCACGGAGATCAAGCAACTACAAAGCCAGGGAATCCAGGAAGTGGTAGTGACCGGGGTTCATATTGGTGGGTATGGTGTCGACATCGGCTCTTCTATCACCGAATTGATCCGCCTGATACTGCAGGAAACCGATATCCCCCGTCTACGTATCGGTTCTATCGAACCTTGGGACCTGCCTGAAGATTTCTGGTCCCTGTTCAGCAATCCCCGCTTCATGCCTCATCTGCATCTGCCCTTACAGAGCGGATCGGACAGCGTATTAAGACGCATGGCCAGGCGTTGTCGCAGGGACGAATACCGCCAACTGGTCAAGCAGGCGAGAGAAAAGGTCCCGCATATCAACATCACCACAGATGTCATCGTCGGTTTCCCCGGCGAGACCGAAGAGGAGTGGCAGCATACCCTTGAATTTGTCGAAGAGATCGGTTTCGGTGACCTGCATATCTTCGCCTATTCACCCCGCCAGGGCACCAAGGCCGCCAGTCTGCCTGGTGCGCTCAGTCGGGAAGTAAAGCGACAACGCAGCCAAACTCTGCATCAATTGAGTGAACGCTTGAAACGGCAGACATTGGCGCGTTATATCGGTTGTACCCTGCCGGTCTTGATAGAAGGCGGTGATGAGAAGGGTTGGGGCGGCTATACGCCCAACTATCTGCGAGTAACAGCAACAGGACCTAGCGGAATTGATTTAAAAAACTCAATTGTCGAGGTATCGATATCCACTATCGATGAGGCGTTGTCACAGCTTCAGGGTTCGGTCAGACAAAAAGAGTCTGAACAACCCGAAGGTGGCTCAGACTCACAATAGCAGGCTGTCAGGGCCTATCGACTCACCAGTCGTAGGTTGTACCTACCCCATCGACGGTGACAGTGTATGAGCTGCAGTTGTCGAAACTGGCTGTTGCGGAGGTACCGCTTGCCCCACTCAGGGTAAGCATGCCGCTGCCCGGGACAGCTTCTTCACAATCGTAGGTGAGGGGTTGGGATGTTGTCACCTCGACCCACCCATGATCAGGATCGTAGAAGGTCATACTGACGTAAAAACCTGAAACCTCATCACCGGTTACCGTTAGATCCTCTATTCGATAGACCCTGCCGTCGATACCTTCGAAATCGGATGTGATAGAGCAGCTTGGTGAGGCGCTAGAGATACTGTTGCAGGCAAGGGTCATGTTGATCGCCTGGGTTTCGCCTAAATAGACTGCGCTCACATTGAAGACCATACTCACACTGTCGGCACCGGTGTTGGCACTGTATGTCACTGTGCCATTGAGTACCAAGGTGCCACCCTCCAGGTCGCTTATGGCACAGTTGGTGAAGACTATGGTCCCTTGGGTCTCAGCATCATTGGTGTCTGCAACGGCTAGGCCGCCCGCATCACAGATCTCATCAGATACATTAATCGTCTTGGCGGCATTGGAACTGCTCAGTTGATCGATCCACTGGGCGATCCTTGGAGCTATTTCGGCAATCTTAGAAGTAGGAGTGGCTTGCGGTCGGCTCGCAACATCGGTTAGCGCATCCGACGCTACTGCTTGTTGGGTACCCGATGCGGCGCCTGTGGTAAGTTCCTGGGCATTCGAAGCATCGATTGTGGCTTCTGCCGTCGAGCCTGTGTAGGTTGTGCCACCTGATGAGTTGGAACCATCATCACCGCTGCCACCTCCGCCACCACATCCTTGCAACAGGCTTAAAGAAAACAGTAAAGCGATAAAACGATATGCTAACTTTTCCATGTATTCACTCCTAAATATCATAGTTTCACTGAGCTTATAATAGGCAAACTGAACACTCAAGGGCTGCTGCATGCGAGAGAACCGAGTGATATTTCCTCTAGTTTTCCATGTTTATTGATCTAGAAATCATCAGGTTAGCTCAAGATAACACTAAAACTCGTGCGACCTGTTTTCCCAAACAGGAAGGGATTTAAACTACCAAAATTCAAGCCACTTGAAGGCATGTCATCTAGTTATGATACTTATACATTGGTTTATTGTTTTCATTCAGACAATCACGATATCAGCCGACAGACAAGTGCTTATCCCTCTGAACTAAAGACTGCTCTCTTCGGCCGCACGCTGTTGTTGGTCCAACGCATTCACCAAATAGGCGAGGGAAATGCCCAGCTTGCGGGTCCAGGCCAACTCGACACGCCAGGGTGAACCGGGGGGCTGCCAGCGATACTTTAGTTCCCCCTCTCCCCGGCG
>JASFJX010000672.1:0-3094 GCA_050119385.1 Candidatus Thiodiazotropha sp.
ATTCGCGGTGGTACTTACTACTTCGGTGAAACAATCACCCTAAACCAAAGCGGTAGTAAATCGAAAAATATCTACTTGCGCAATTATCCCGCTGATGATGAGCGCCCAATGCTCGACTTTTCGGCCATGAGTGAGAGTGGCAGTAACCGTGGCTTGAAGCTTCAAGGCGACTACTGGCATATCTATGGCATCGATGTCAGGAAGGCGGGAGACAATTGTCTCTATATCACGGGCTCGAATAATCTGATTGAGTTCTCCACCTTCTCCGAGTGTGCCGATACCGGTGTGCAGCTTGCCAAAGGTGCCAGCGACAATTTGATCAAGAACGTCGACTCCTACTACAACGCCGACTCCTCCCTGGAGAATGCCGACGGCTTCGCCGCCAAACTCGATGTGGGGGATGGCAACAAGTTCTACGGTTGCCGTGCCTGGAACAACCTGGACGATGGTTTCGACGGCTATCTGCGTGGCGCCAATAACGTCACCACCACTTACGAAAATACCTGGGTAATCCGTAACGGCTATTTGAAGGATGGTAGTCTTGGCGCGGGTGACGGCAACGGTTTCAAAACCGGCGGTAGTGATGATAAGGACCTCAAGCACAACGCAGTGTTTATCAATACCATCGCCGCAGGCAACGCGGTGGATGGCTATGACCACAACAGCAACCGCGGTAAAGTAACCATCTACAACGCCATCGCCCATGACAATGGCAGGAACATCAATTTCAGCAGTAAAAACCAAGCGTCAAAACTAACCATCAAAAACACTATTTCCATAGGTGGAAGCAACAGCTTGCAGGCGAGTTCGACGGATATCGAAGCCAACAGTTGGCAAGACGGACGCTCTGCCGAGGAGAGTGATTTTGTCAGTATGGATATCGATGAACTGCTCAAGCCACGAAAAGCAGATGGCAGTCTGCCGGATGTAAAATACTTCAAGTTGGTCGATGACAGTGAGCTGATAGATGCCGGTGTTGATGTTGGCCTGCCTTACAACGGCTCTGCTCCGGATATTGGTGCCTTTGAGTCAGAGCAAAACTGATTAGACGTTAACCATTGTCTGAGTCAATAAAAAGACGGGGCTCCTGTATTGGAGCCCTTTTTTTTACTATCGCAATCACTGCTGTCCCGTGAATTCAAGCCACCTTAAGAAAAGGTTAGTTATTTTACATACGCCATTCGCCGGAGTGACGAGTAACAAATTCATCAAGGGACACTCGTTGTCGATTTTCATGTATTACAAAATCCTCATCCCTATAAAATTACTACAGTTAGCTGTACCAGAGCCACATGGACTAATGTAAAAAAACCGACAAGAAAACAACTTATTTATCGTTAAAACTGATTCTACTGAAACTTGACCGATTATTGTCAGCGACGCTCAATGCAGCGTAAGTTGTTTCTTTAATATGTGTTTAGCGATGCCGGTCAAATAGTTTATGTGTGTTGACTCAAATAAAAACCCCTAATACATCTTAAAAATGTAATTCCTTGGGTTATAATTTTATCAAGTTTCTTGATTTTTATATGCGCGTACGTTACGAGCATACAATTAAGGAGTAGTTGAATGAAATCCAAAGTTAGTGGTAATAAAGTTAAACTCTTGACCGCTGCGATTCTTTATATATACGGCAGTTCCAGTATCGCGCTCGCTGATGCTACAACTGTCAGTAGTGCAGAAGAACTGGTATCTGCAATAGCGTCTGCGCAAGCCGGTTCGACTATCTACATTCGTGGCGGCACCTATTACTTCGGTGACACCATCACCCTTAAACAGAATGGTAGCCAATCGAACACCATCACCTTGAGCAAACATCCCGATGATGATGAGCGGCCACTGCTCGACTTTTCGGCCATGAGTGAGAACGGCAGTAACCGTGGCTTGAAGCTTAAAGGCGACTACTGGCATATCTATGGCATCGATGTCAGGAAGGCAGGTGACAACTGTCTCTATATCACGGGTTCGAATAATCTGGTCGAGTTCTCCACCTTTTCCGAGTGTGCCGATACCGGTGTACAGCTTGCCAAAGGCGCTAGCAATAATTTGATCAAGAATGTCGACTCCTACTACAACGCCGACTCCTCACTGGAGAATGCAGATGGGTTTGCCGCCAAGCTCGATGTGGGGGATGGCAATAAGTTCTACGGTTGCCGTGCCTGGAACAACCTGGACGATGGTTTCGACGGCTATCTGCGTGGCGCCAATAACGTCACCACCACTTACGAAAATACCTGGGTCATCCGTAACGGTTATTTGAAGGATGGCAGTCTTGGCGCGGGGGACGGCAACGGTTTCAAAACCGGCGGTAGTGATGGTAAGGACCTCAAGCACAACGCGGTTTTCATCAACACCATCGCCGCAGGCAACGTGGTGGATGGCTATGACCACAACAGCAACCGTGGTGAAGTCACCATCTACAACGCCATCGCCCATGACAATGGCAGGAACATCAACTTCAGCAGTAAAAACCAAGCGTCAAAACTAACCATCAAAAACACTATTTCCATTGGTGGGAGCAACAGCCTGAAGGCGAGTTCGACAGATATTGAAGCAAACAACTGGCAAGACGGACACTCTGCTGAGGAAAGTGATTTTGTCAGTATGGATATCGATGAACTGCTCAAGCCACGAAAAGCGGATGGCAGTCTGCCGGATGTAAAATACTTCAAGCTGGTCGATAACAGTGACCTGATCGATGCCGGTGTTGATGTGGGCCTGCCTTACAACGGATCCGCCCCTGATATCGGAGTGTTTGAGTCAGGCGGTTCTTCGCCTACACCGACTCCGACACCGGAGCCGGTGCAGGAGCGCGTAGATCTTAAAACCAGCGCTGGAAAAGATTCGGTTAAGCTTACCTGGACTTTGGATAATATTATGCCAAAATATCAGATGATCTATAGAGACACCGACTCGAATCCGAACGGTCGCAGCAAAATCGGCGCCGTGTGGAGTGACACTGAGTTCGTTGATAACGATGTGACCGCCGGCACAACCTACTACTACTGGGTCAAGGTCTATGAAACCGACGGAACGATAACCAACTCCTCGGCAACCTCTGCGACTATTCCGAATGATACGTCGCAGAAACTTG
>JASFJX010000673.1:0-3089 GCA_050119385.1 Candidatus Thiodiazotropha sp.
CGGGACGATGCCGTGACCGGCTTGAGTGATTTCTGCGACCGCCGTCTTGGCAAAGGCATCGTCGACTGCAAGGACACGCCGGGATTCATCGCCAACCGCATCGGCATCTACTGGATTCAGACCGCTGTGCTGGAGGCCTTCCGCATGGGTGTCTCGGTGGAAACCGCTGATGCCGTCATCGGCAAGCCGGTGGGCATCCCCAAAACCGGCGTGTTCGGACTCTCTGATCTGGTGGGGCTCGATCTCATGCCCCATCTGATGCAGAGCATGAAGGCGACCCTGCCTCCGGGCGACCCCTTCTTTGAGGTGGCGGAGATCCCTCCGTTGCTCGAAAGCATGATCGCTGACGGTTACACCGGGCGTAAAGGCAAGGGCGGTTTCTATCGCATTAACCGTGAAGGCGGCGGCAAGGTCAAGGAGAGTATCGACCTGCAGACGGGTGAATACCGGGTCTCGGAGAAACCGAGTCTGGAGAGTGTGGCCGCCGCCAAGCTGGGTTTGCGTGCCCTGCTGGGGCATCCGGATGAGGGGGGGCGTTACGCCTGGCAAGTTCTTTCCAAGGTGTTGAGCTACGCCGCCAGCCTGGTGCCCCAGATCAACGATCATCTCTACGCGGTGGACGAGGCAATGCGCCTTGGCTATGGCTGGAAATACGGCCCCTTCGAACTGATTGATCGCATCGGCGGCGCCTGGTTTGCCAAGCGTTTGCGTGCCGCGAATATGCAAGTACCGCCACTGCTTGACGCCCTTGGCGATCGCACCTTCTATCGGGTTGAGAACGGGGTGCCGCAGTACTTCTCCACCGAGGGCGATTACGTCGATCTGCCACGCCCGGAAGGGGTGATGTTGCTGGCCGATATCAAGCAAAGCAGAACTCCGCTGGCAAAGAACGCTTCCGCCGCCCTGTGGGATATCGGCGACGGCGTGGTCTGTCTCGAGTTCACCTCCAAGATGAACTCCATGGATCCCCAGATCATGGGTATGATCCGCAAAACCATCGAACTGATACCGGCGCAGGGCTACAAGGCCCTGGTGATCTACAACGAAGGTACGAACTTCTCCGCCGGCGCCAATCTCGGTCTGTTGTTGTTTGCTGCCAACCTGGCTATATGGCCCGAGGCCGAGGCGATGGTGAAGGAGGGACAGGATACCTACATGGCCCTCAAGTACGCCCCCTTTCCGGTGGTGGGAGCACCCTCCGGCATGGCCCTCGGTGGTGGTTGCGAAATATTGCTGCATTGCGATGCTTTGCAGGCCCATGCCGAGACCTATGTGGGTCTGGTAGAGGTGGGCGTCGGGGTGATTCCCGGCTGGGGCGGCTGCAAGGAGCTGCTTACCCGCTGGTCAGTCAATAAGCGCCGCCCCGGCGGTCCTATGCCACCGGTGATCAAGTCCTTCGAGACCATAAGCGTGGCCACCGTGGCCAAAAGTGCCGCTGAAGCGTCCGACTATATGTTTCTGCGCGAGGGTGACGGCATCACCATGAACCGGGATCGCCTGCTGGCCGATGCCAAGGCGAAGGCCCTGTCGTTGGTGGAGGGTTACACCCCGCCGGAGCCTGTGGAGATCAACCTGCCCGGCGCCACTGCCCGGGTCGCCATGCAGATGGCGGTAGAGGGATTCGCGAAATTGGGCAAGGTAACGCCTCACGATAAGGTGGTGGCCGGCGCCCTGATGGATGTCCTCAGCGGCGGTGATACCGATGTCACCGAATCTCTATCCGAAGCGGACTTGCTGGCTTTGGAATTGAAGCACTTCATGCGCTTGGCCCGACACCCGGACACCCTGGCGCGTATGGAGCATATGTTGGAAACCGGCAAACCCCTGAGGAACTGAATCATGGCCCAGTATCAACCCCCCTTGAGGGATTATCAGTTTATCTATCACGAGCTGCTTGACCCGGCGCGGATTCAGTCGCTGCCAGGCTGCGAAGAGGTCGACGGCGATCTGGTCAATGCGGTATTGGAAGAGTCGGGCAGATTCTTCTCCGAGGTTCTCTTTCCTCTCAACCGCAGCGGTGACGAAGAGGGTTGCCATTTCGATGATGGCAAAGTACGCACCCCGGCGGGCTTCAAGGAGGCCTATCAGCAGTACGCGGAGGCGGGCTGGACCGCCATTGCCTGTGACCCCGAAGACGGCGGTCAGGGCTTGCCCAATGCGGTTACCCTGTTGGTGGAAGAGATGGCCACCGCCAGCAATCTCTCCTTCGTTATGTATCCCGGGCTTTCCCATGGTGCCTATAACGCCATTAAGGCGCACGGAAACGAAACGCTGAAGCGCCTCTATCTGCCCAAGATTGCCGACGGCAGCTGGGCTGGCACCATGTGCCTGACCGAACCCCATTGTGGCACCGATTTAGGATTGGTGCGAACCAAGGCGTTACCCCAGGAGGACGGCAGCTACAAGCTGACCGGCACCAAAATTTTCATCAGCGCCGGTGAACATGACCTGACTGACAATATCGTCCACCTGGTACTGGCAAGACTCCCCGACGCCCCTCCCGGCATCAAGGGCATCAGCCTCTTCCTGGTGCCGAAACGCCTGCCGGACAGCAATGGTGAGGCTGGCGTTCACAATGGTGTGGTTTGTGGTGCCATCGAACACAAGATGGGGATCAAGGCATCCTCCACCTGCGTACTCAATTTCGACGACGCCACCGGCTGGCTGCTGGGCAAACCCAACAAGGGGATGCGCGCCATGTTCACCATGATGAATACGGCGCGTCTGGGTGTCGGTGTTCAGGGTGTGGGTCTTGGCGAGGTCGCCTACCAGGGAGCAGTGGAGTACGCCCGTGAGCGGTTGCAGGGTCGTTCCCTAAAGGGGGCGAAATCTCCCGATAAGCCTGCCGATTCGTTGCTGGTCCATCCCGATGTGCGGCGCATGCTGCTGACCATGCGCGCCTATGTGGAGGGAACCCGTGCCTTGGGCAGTTGGATCGCCAGTGAGATCGACATTTACCAGCGCTCCCCCGACAAGGCCCAGGCCCAGGCGGCGGAGGATCTGGTAGCGCTATTGATTCCGGTGTTCAAGGCCTTCGGCACCGACATGGGATTTGATTGCGCCAACCTGGGCGTACAGGTGCTCGGTGG
>JASFJX010000674.1:0-3086 GCA_050119385.1 Candidatus Thiodiazotropha sp.
GCCCCCGTTGACCGCGCCCAGGCTCCAGTGTGAATCTGTTGAAAAGGCGCTGAAGTTGATATCGAGCCGGCGCACCAGGCTGCGCGATATCTCCGCCACCTTGACTTCGAGCAGCACCTGCTGCGCCCCGCCTATCTGCATCAGATTCAGCAACTTCGAATTCTCATCACCCTTATCGCCCTGCTTCTTCTCATCCATGAGATAGGTATTGGCCAGATCCAATGCCGCGCTCATCTTTTGCGGCGAAGAGACTTCGCCGCTCAAAACAATGCTCTCCTGGGAGGAGGCCACTTGAATATTTTCATCAGGGAGAAACTGGTGCAGCTTCTGCTTCAGGCCGTCGAGATCGTGGGTTACCTGCAGACCGATGATCTCCTGGACGCGCTTCGCCCTGTCCCACAGGATGGCGTTGGTGGTCCCCAGTCGTTTTCCCACCAGGTAGATCTCCCGGGAATTGATAACCAGAATATCCACCAATTCGGGATTCGCCACCGAAACCTGCCCCACCGGATCGGGCAGCTTGATCACGATGGACTTGTGCAGAGGGACGCTCAGGTTCTGTTGCTCACCGCGGGATCCGCCATAGGCATGCCCCGGATCGATTTCGGCGTAAAGCAATAGGGGCGTCATAAGGAGCAGCAGTGTGGCAGCCAGGCAATACCACAATTCACGCCCGCTCACGCTTTGTTCAAGAACCGATACTTGCATATCCGGCCGGTCATTAACTACATGGATCATCTCTCTTTTGTTCTCCATGACTAATACTCTCTCGCTGTTTACTTGGTCACCAGGATTCTGCTCTTTTCGATACCTTTGATTACATCTACCCGGTATCCGTATGAGCGGCGTTTTTGGGCGGGGCTTTTAACCGGCTTTGCCACGACCTTTGGCTCATCGCCTGCCGGATCGCGCATTGCGACGTCCAGGGGGTTTCGCAGGGTCAGTTGCACCTTGCCCTCCTCGGTGGCCTTGACGATCAGCTCCGCCTCCTTGGGGGTCACCTCCAGGGTGACGGCGCGCACGATCACCGGATCGTTCTTGTCGGAACTCACGGTCTGGTCAACCGCCAGTACCTTCAGGTTCTCGACGATGGTTTTGGAAATGGTCGTGCGGCTTCCCGAACCACGCTTGGTCGAAACCACGTCAATCCGGTTGCTTGGTAATAGAAACCCGGCCACGCCGATCACGTCATTGACCCGTACGGTCAGTGCCCGTTTCCCGCTTTCGATCACCGCCGCCAGCGGGCTCCCCCCTTGATGCAAGATCAAGCGCTTTTCCAACAGGATCTCGCCGCTGTAGAGGGGCTGGGTCACTATCCGTCCAATGGCCTCATCAAGACTGGTGAGATTGCCTTCGGTGATTGCCTCGAGTGGCAAGGGAATCACCTTGAGGTGGGTGGCTTCGAGTTTGGTGCCCACCGGGATATCCGCCGCGGCGGCCACCACCTGGCCGCTCTGATCCTTTACCTCCATGGCACCCAGTCTCTGACTGATCCAGTTATTGGCGAGCAGGGCCGCAAGGCCCGCCATGCAGAAGGAGATGAAGAGAGTGAATATGGCTCTAGACTTCATGGTCCTAAACCTCCAGAAAATAGTTATGCCAGGCCCAACGCAGGGATTCACGGTCTAGCGGACCGCCTCCCAGGTAGCCCTTGTAGTCCATGGCAAGTTGTAAAAGATCACGTGGATGGCAGGGTAGCAGGGGGGTTTGTTGCGCGGGATAGAGTTCCTCGATGACAAACGCCAGACAATCCCGGTCATATAGGATGGCAAGTTGTTTACAGCACTGGCGCCAGATTTTTTCATACTCGCCGAGGGTGGACGCCCGGAAATGAACCTTATAACCGATGCGACGCAGGAAGGCCTCATCCGCCAGCGCCTTCGGATCCAGATTGGTGGAGAACACCAGGGTCAGTTCGAAGGGGACACTAAAGCGCTCACCGCTGTTTAATGAAAGCTGGTCATAGCGCTCTTCCATCGGCTGTATCCAACGGTTGAGCAGCGTCTCCGGTGGTATGCGCTGGCGTCCGAGATCGTCGATGATCAGCAGGCCGCCATTGGCCTTGAGTTGCAGTGGCGCGATGTAGAGACGTTTCGCGCTGTTGTATTGAAGATCGAGCATCTCCATGGTCACTTCGCCGGCGCCGACAACCACGGGCCTTTCGCACCAGATAAAGCGGGGATCAGTGCCCTGCTGCAGGTATGGATTCTGTTCCGAACCATCCTGCGTTAGGGGATGGTGCACACTCGGATCAAAAATGCGGATAATGCTGTCGCCCACGCTCAAGGCGTAGGGCAGCAGAATAGCCGGACCGAGCGCCCGCTTCAGGCGCCTGGCGATGAAGCTCTTGCCGGTACCCGGTTGACCATGAATAAAGATCGCGCGGCCGGAGTGAATCGCGGGTCCCAGGCGGCCAAGCAGTGCGGGATCGATGACCGTATCGGCAAAGAAGGCCTCGAACTGGTCATTGGTCATGGGAAAGTGCCTGGGTGACTGGGCGATCGCCACCCCTTCGTAGGCTTCCCGGGTGACCGGGGCCGGCCCCACATAGCCATCCCGCTGTAAGGCTTCAACCGCGCTGGCCTGCCCCCGCTGGGTCAGATTGAAACGCAACAGGGGGCTGTTTTCCTGCTGGCCGTTCAACTCAACCCGGCCTTGGGTGCGCAGCATCTGCAGCAACTCCTCCACCACCAGGCCCGGCAAGGCCAACCTTTCGGCCAGTTCTCCCATATCCAACACCGAGGACTCCGCCAGGTGTTTGCAGGCCAGGTCGGCAAGCAGCCATTGAGAGAGACCGGTATCCGCAAGCGAGGTGGGTTTAGGTGTCAGCCGGGGAAGATCCGCATGTAAAAGCGAATGCGAGGGGCTGGCCATTGTTGTTATGTTGTAGCTTGTTTGTGTCACCTTATTAACCGCCCGCAGTAATCAGTTGGCCGAAAATAAATAGGGTGCAACCCAGCGCATAGAATGGCGCCATAGGCAGCCGTTGCTTCAGGATTGCACCCCCCCCCGAAAAGAGAAGATCAAAGCGCCCGGTCATGAGCAGGGCTTTTACTATCAGTGCCTGTTGCGAGGAGAGAAATATG
>JASFJX010000675.1:0-3077 GCA_050119385.1 Candidatus Thiodiazotropha sp.
GAGGCCGACGGTGTCGCGCGGTGGGCAAGCAAAAACGACTCCCGGATTACTCAACTGGGTGGTTTTCTCAGAAAGACCCGCCTCGACGAATTGCCACAGATATATAATATCTTGAATGGTGATATGAGTCTGGTAGGGCCCCGTCCGGAACGACCGGAGTTCGTGCTACAGCTTTCGAACGACATTCCCTACTATTTGCAGCGTCACTGGGTTAAACCGGGATTAACGGGCTGGGCCCAGTTGCTCTACCCCTATGGTGCTTCAGAAGAAGATGCCAAGCGGAAGCTGGAGTATGATCTCTACTACGTGAAGAATGCCAGTACCATGCTCGATTTCATCATTCTGCTGCAGACCATAGAGGTGGTATTGCTTGGCAAAGGCGCCCACTAGGCCATATTGGCGAGTTTTACTGTTTTAGCCTCGACTGATTCAGGGCGTTCATAGCGAAGTTTTTGCGAATAGGGAAAGACATCCGCCTGGGTCCCCGCGGCAAGATTCTGTTGAGCCATCTTCCAATAGCGATAATCGAAAAGCTCAGGATGTAGTTCCATCAGTAGGTTGCGGATTTTTGCATCCGTGGTCACGAAGGTAATGAACTCTTCCGGAAAGACATCATTGGGATCGATGCTGTACCAAGGTTCATCCCGGAAGAGGTCCAGAGAGCTCCGGGGAGGAGGAATCTTGCGGAAATTGACCTCGCTGAGATAACTGATCTCATCATAGTCGTAGAAGACAACCTTGCCCTGGCAATTAACACCAAAGTTTTTGAACAGTAGATCGCCGGGAAAAATATTAACACCCATCAATTGTTTAAGTGCCAGTCCCCAATCATCAAGTATGTCTCTGATCCGGGTTTCATCCGCGTTTTGCAGATAGAGATTGAGTGGCACCATGCGGCGTTCGATATAGAGGTGCCGTATCACCAGCATGTCGCCATCATATTCCAACTGAGAGGCTACTGTCTCCTGCAACTCCTTGAGCAGTTTGGGTTCGATGCGATCGATGGGTAGCGCGACATCCATGAAATCCAGTGTATCCGCCATGCGGCCGATTCGGTCATGTTTCTTGACCTGTAAGTAACGCGCTTCAACCAGCTTGTGGGTGACCTCTTTTTGTGGTGGAAAGCGGTCTCGAATCACCTTGAACACATAGGGAAAAGAGGGGAGTGTAAATACCTGCATCACCAAACCGGGGGTACCGGCGGCGGTAACGAACAAATCACTACTCTCATCAAGATGATTCAACAAGTCTCTATAGAACTCGTTTTTTGCCTGTTTGTGAAAACCGATACTGTTATAGAGTTCCGCCAGTGTTTTGTAGGGCATGATGCTCTGCAAAAACTCGACCGTTGCCGCTGGTACGGGTGTCTTAGCCATGAAGTAGGCCCGGGCGAAGCTGAATACAGCCTCAACATGACGCCCGCGAATGAGTAGGGTGTCCACGTAAAGTCCGCCCCCTTCATTATTGATCAGTGGCAGAATGAAGGGGCGGACCTGATCGCCATATGCCATGCGCCCAATGATGTAGGCGGCTTTGTTTCGATAGAAGGGTGATTCCAACAGATCGAAACGCAAATCCGCTGGCAGCTCATCAAATCCGGCCTGGACGAGAAGGGATTGAGCCACTCGTTCGCAATCCCGCTTGATATCTTCATAGGGGAGTGAGAAATAGAAGGCTGAGAGAATATCCCAGATCGTCCTATTCAATCCCCCTTCAGCAACGTGGAAAGACATGTAGACACGATAACGTTCCGACAACTCATCACGATTGACCTGGGATTCAATGAAAATCTTGTCGTTGTCGTAATACTTGCGGTCGAACAATCGACAGAAAACAGAGTTGTAAAATGTTTCCGCAAGCTCAGGTCGACTATGGGTCTTGAGCATTTCAGCGTAGGTCTGTTTGACCCGTTGCCACAATTTCTCGTCCAGATCCTTAATCGCGAAGTTCAGCTGTAGTCGTTCTATCGCCTGCTGTACCCGTAGATCATAGAAACTGATGCGTTTCGCTGAGGCCTCCCGTACTGCATCCCAGTCAGCATGTTCGAAGCGCTGTCGGGCGGCGCTACTGATTTCCTGGAAAAAGGAGAAGTGCCGCTCAAACCCTGTAAGGATCGACTGAGCAATCTGTCGAGGATGGTTTTGCATCATTTTGGTGCGCTTTATCGTGATATGGCCATAATTCTTGATAATGTTACTAAGGTTTAGCTGATTTTTTTGCGCTGCACTATTTTTTTTATCAAAGCTAACTATTGATATTTTTATAAAAAAAATCTTGACCTTTTTACTATGCTTTAATGCAGTGCACAAAAAAACGTCGTGTGCCTCAGGTAGGGACACACTCAATAGATTGTGAATTCCATGCCCTTAAAAGGTGCATGGTAAATAGTGAAGATGAGGAGAACAGAGATAATGTCCAGCACACCATCGAGTCTTAGGCAACAATCGCAAGAGGTAAGAGTCACTGGCCCCATGGGCATGGGTTACGAGACCATCCTCACCCAGGAGGCGCTCCATTTTATCGCTGAGCTTGAGCGCCGTTTCGGTAACAGACGACGTGAGTTGCTTAAACTCAGAGAAGCGAGGCAAGGGCGCTTGAATCGTGGTGAGTTGCCCGATTTTCTGGAGCAAACCAGCGAGATCAGGCAATCGGAGTGGAAAGTCCGGCCGGCGCCGGCGGATCTGCAGGACCGGCGAGTGGAGATTACCGGCCCGGTAGATCGCAAGATGCTGATAAATGCATTGAACTCAGGTGCCAAATGTTTCATGGCTGACCTGGAGGATGCGCATTCTCCCACCTGGAAAGCCACTGTCGAGGGTCAGATCAACCTGCGTGAAGCGGTCGACCGGAGCCTGGCTTACACCAGTCCTGAAGGCAAAGCCTATGCCCTAAAAGAACAGCTGGCGACATTGATCGTGCGTCCCAGGGGATGGCATCTGGAAGAGAAGCATGTGCTGGTGGACGGTCATCGTCTCTCTGCCGCCTTGTTTGATTTCGGTCTCTATCTGTTTCATAACGCAAAGGCCTTGCTAGCCAGGGGTACAGGTCCCTACTTTTATCTGCCGAAGATGGAGAGT
>JASFJX010000676.1:0-3076 GCA_050119385.1 Candidatus Thiodiazotropha sp.
CCTTCTAAGCGATCTGATTCACCGTCGTCGACCAGGACGTATTGATTGCTCGCTTCATCGAAATAGCGGTTGTCGCCAAAGAGATTGTCGATGCCTTCGCCGCCGATCAGGTGGTCTTGACCTAGGCCGCCTACCAAGAGATCGAGGCCTATGCCACCATCGAGGGTGTCGTTGCCCGCTTCGCCGTATAAGGCGTCGTCGCCTTCTCTTCCGTAGAGCCCAGCGTTGTGAATACGTGCATCATCACCCGAGCCTCCACGCAGTTCGTCATTGCCTGCGCCGCCATCCAAGAGGTCTATTCCGGCGTTGCCTTCAAGATAATCATTTTCCTCACCACCGGTGATGCTGTCATTCCCAGCACCACCATAGAGTCTGTCTTCATCTGTTCCGCCGGTTAGTTCATCCGCCCCATCACTACCAAACATGAGATAACGGGCGCTGGCTATACCCAGGTCCCATCCATCCACGGTCAGATATTCACCGGACCCCCTATCGACTATCTCGGCATCACCCCACATCCAGGATGGTAGATCAATGGCATTTAAAAAATTGTCGGCTAGACCTGAATTATCGTATTTCCAGAACAACTGCAACGCTGCCGCACGATCCTTGAGATAGCTCTCTGTCATGTCCCCCTGACCGGTCAATGGATCGAAGAGTGACAGATGCCGCTGCGCATACTGTTCGGCATTCAAGTCTAGCGCGAATATTGATAGGCTTCGCAGGGCATTGCGGTACTTGGCGTCCGTCTGGGCCAGGGCCACAAGTTCATCGACACTTAATCTCGTCCAGCCTCTCCAATCCAGTAGTACGTTGTACATTACCGGCGATACCCTGGAAAAACGCCGATGCCGTTGCCACGAAGGTTTCATCGGTGGTGGCGTTTGTCCGCTGCCCAAACCAGGCACTCATCAGTTGATCGAGGGTGTCGTTCTTATCTAAGTTCCGTACCAGTTCAAATGCCCGAGCAGCTGTACGTCCGTGCGCAAGATCGGCAATGATATTATCGAGCTGATTCCAGCCTTGCGGCGGCAGGCCATTGAGGCGTTCAGCCTCCGGTAAATTCCACATCGCTTGTACCGCATGCCATGTACTGCCCGGGGACCAGTCTGTATCCCTTATCCCCCAGATTGCTGTCTTGAAAGCATCGTAGGCGAATAGGACATTTTTCAGATCGTCCATGCTGTCCAGAGCTGTCTCAGAATTACCAGCCGTTAAAAGCAGATTGGTCCTGTCGAACCCAAAGGGCGAGATCAATAGTGTGCCGACCCAGTTAGCGCCCTCGGTCTTAGCCGTATCATGATTATCGGGGTAATCCTCATAGAGGTATATGGCGCCATTGGGTTCGAAATTGACCAAGGCTTCCATGTCGGGGATTTGGGATTCGGGAAACACCAACTCATCAAAAAAACGCTCCCCAATGTGATCCGATGCAGCCTGGTTATCGGCATGGGTGATTGGCCATCCCCTTAATTCTCCCTGACGGTTGTTGTAAGCTTCGATCAAGGCAGCGAAAGGACCTACCCCTTGATTGACATCGGCGGCGCCCAGAAGCCAGGTACGAAACAGCTGTACGTCCGGATCCTCACTATCCGCTGTCCACTCTTTCAGTAGATCGTATGCGGCGGGATAGTTTCTTGCATCAACCAAGGGACGCAACTGGTCGAGCTGCTCGGCAGTCAAGGGTAGACTCATGGTTTCACCTCCAATGTGCTTAAGAAGTCTGTTAGGCGTGTAAAATCCGATATAATCTCAATAGCAAGTTGCTCGGGAACAAATAACATCGAAACATCAACATCTGCGTTGTATGAGAAATATATTGAACAGCCATCAAAACGCTTTTGTCCTAGCCGCTCAATAACATTACAATGAGCATTGGGCGGGTTCTTGTACCAAGGCGTACGTATCGTTTTGTCGAGAGGCCAATAATTTGTAAAACGCTCTACCGATGCATCAATTTTTCGCTTCTCATTGCAATACTTAACCCCCCGCGCTTCATCGTGAATGACCGGCTCGCACTCATAAAACGATTCTGTGCCATTTTTATCCCCACTACCAGTTGGCTTAGCTTCCGTAAGAACCATTGTAAAATCCTTATCACTTTCATAAGGCAGCCCCGCCTCATCCCGAACCCTTCCATACTCGTGCCTGCTCTGCAGGCTAGGCCAGATAGTATTGATATGAGCGCCTTCACCATGGTAATGCGGTCGTATGCCAAAATAGTCTTTGCCAATGCAAAGGTGGGTGGTATCGTATTTGCCATCGCGTCTGCCAAACCATAAATCTACTGGTGTTTTTGTGGTGCTGCGAGAGCCTGGCGGTTGCTCCAGATCGTACTTCAACCGATCCTCATAACCCGGTGGTGGGGAGCCAGGTGGCCGACTCTTAAGCTCCATGTAAGCAAGCAGTCCCACAATGCCCAGCACCACGAGCCCGAAGGTCACCAAAATGCTCTTCAGCGTAACGTTAAAAATACGGCGAATGGAAAGGCTCATGCAAACCTCCACACTAACAAGACATATCGATTGTTAATTGATAGCCCCTTTATCGACAACAGCGGTCTGACAGCATGGGCTGTATGCGGGAACCAAATACTCGTATGTTGTTCACTAAAGACCAGCATGTGATGTGTCCTTTACCTTTTATCTTCCCTGTTGGTTTCACTCGATTATAACCAGTTGTTTCCTTGAAGCGTAATGCTACTTACCATGACTGGATGATATTGAAAAGGAGTATTGCCAAGTGGTTTTTGAAGACACAGCTCCTTTTTTTCGACTAGGTCGTACTCGTTGTTGCCCTCATCGAAATAGCGGGTGTCGCCAAAGAGATTGTCGATGCCTTCGCCGCCGATCAGGTGGTCTTGACCTAGGCCGCCTACCAGCAGATCGCGGTCTGCACCGCCATCGAGGGTGTCGTTGCCCGCTTCGCCGTATAAGGCGTCGTCACCTGTGCCACCATAAAGTCCATGATTAACGCCGCCGTCGTTACCGGCACCACCAAATATTTCGTCATTGCCTTCGCCACCATCCAGTCGATCTGTCCCGGCATTGCCTTCAAGATAGTCATGGCCGTTTCC
>JASFJX010000677.1:0-3075 GCA_050119385.1 Candidatus Thiodiazotropha sp.
CGTTTTTGGCCACATAGAGGGCTTTATCGGCATGACCGAGCAACGTGTTGAGGTCGTCACCGGGATGGTCGTCCACGCAGGCAAGACCGATGCTCACCGTAACCTCGATTCCGGCAGGATCGAGCGTCTCTATGGCCATGCGCAGATCTTCAGCCCGGGTCGGTAATTCAGGACCATGGGCAATAATAACAAATTCCTCACCGCCAAAACGGACAGATAAACCATCACTGAAGCGTCGCTTGAGCAGTTTACCCAGGGCCATCAGGACCTGATCTCCCTTGAGGTGTCCGTTGGTGTCATTGATACGTTTGAAGTGGTCCAGATCGATGATCATTACCCAGCCGCCTTCCCCGCTGGTGAGAAAGCGCTGGCCTTCATCCACCAGATAGAGTCGGTTGCGGGTACCTGTGAGGGCATCGGTGGTGGCGATTCTCTCCATGTCCACTGTTTGGCGTAGCAGGGCGTCATACTGGTATTTGACCAGCAGGAGTGAGCGTACCCTGGCCATTACAACCTCCTCTACCAGAGGCTTGATGACGAAGTCGTTGGCGCCGGCATTGAAGACCTCTACTTGGGTCTGTGTCTCATCGTTGCCTGTGGTGACCAGCACCGGCAGTTCCTGGGGTGAATAGTGCAAGCGTACTCGTATTAAATAGATCAGGTCACCGCCGGTCATTGCACCTTGTAGATGGAAGTCGGTGATTACCAGGTCAAATCCCTTTTTATTTTGGGTATTGGCGTTTTCAAGTAGAATTTGAGCCTCTTCCACCGAGGTGACATGAACCACATCCATGCCGTGCTGTTCCATCATCTGTTGAGTTATCTTGGCGGCAGTCCTGCTGTCCTCGATGTATAGGATGCGGCCACAGAGATCGGGATTGCGCTCGAGGAATGATTTGATGAACTGGCCGAAGGCCTTGAATCCGAGTGCCTTGTCAAAGTAGTCGGTTACACCGGCATTAAAACCTTCGTGCTGTAGGCGCTGGTCGGCATCTGATGAGACCACGATAACGGGGGCGTAACGATTACGCTTACTGGTGCGAATGCTGCGGCAGAAATCCAAACCGTCCATGTCCGGAAGCAGCAGAGCGGTAGTGATCAACGTATAGCGGTTTTGTTCAATGAGGGGCAATGCCTCGGCGGCGCTGGCACAACTGGCGATCTTAATCTCAGGCATGGCTGCCTGCAGCCGCCGGGTAAGTACTTTACGCGCGGCGGCGGAGCTATCCACCAGCATGATTCTGTCGCCCATACTTTTGTCACATTCCTACGGTCGCATAGTTATATCATCTTTATACCATCTATGGCGGCGAACCGCAGTTGCGCAGGGTTCGCAGAACATCCTATTCATAGTGAAGATAGAGACAGAATCTGAAGCGGGTAGAATAGAGGTCCCGTTCACCTAAGTCCAGCGATTGGCCTTACTATGTGATTGGGAATCCTTGGGTTTGCGCGTCAGACAGTATTTGGTTGGGCTGTCTGGCTGATATTAACCAATGTCAAGATACTTTACAATGCTCTTGGGTTGCTTAGCGGCCAGCAATGCCTGGTTCTTGCCCAGGGCCTTGGCTCGATAGAGGGCTTCATCGGCCTCCCGCAATAGATCCTCGCCGTTGCGGCCATGATCCGGGTAGATAGCTATGCCCACTGAAATCGTGATGGTATTGATGTTGGCTCCATCAATTTCCAGGGTGAGACGGCGGACCTGTTCACACAACCGTTCCGCCAGTACTTCCACATCCTTGTCACTCAGGTCAGGACAGACCAGGCAGAACTCTTCTCCACCATAGCGGCTGAGGGTGTCTTCCTTGCGGGTACATTGTTGCATCGCGCCGGCTACCCGTTGCAACACCAAGTCTCCGGTGTCGTGGCCATGGGTATCGTTGAAGCGTTTGAAGTCATCGATGTCGATCATCAAGGCGCTCAGGGGAGTTTGCTGGCGCTCGGCACGACCGATGCTCTGGAACATTGACTCTACCAGGTAGCGCCTGTTGAACAGACCGGTCAGGGGGTCGCGGATTGCCTGCTGGCGTAAGTTTTCGCGAAACTGCAGGCTGGCCAGGGTGATGGACATCTGTTCGGCCAGGGTTCGGGCCATCTTGATGTCCTCCGCTTGCCAATCCGCTGCATCGGTGAGAATGATCAAAGTCCCAAGGCTTTCGCCCTGGGCCACAAGGGGGATACAGAGACTCTGGGAGAATTGCTGGGATTCGAGATGTTGACAGAGCATGCCCAGATCATCCTCGTTGGAACGGTGACTCTGCCCTTTACGCATCGCCCAACAATCAGAGGGCTCAAATTGCCGTACACCATCCCAGTTTTGTCCCCAGCTGACCAGCAATTCCTCCAGGTTTCGAGAGGCTTTGGTGATGTAGACCCCGCCACGGGTTTGCGGCAGGATGCGGGTGATGATCAGCCGGATCACTTCACCGGCCTCAGGCATGCTGCTGCAGGCGCCGAGAGAGCTGCCGAGACGCTGTAACATGGCAATGTCCCGGGTTCGTTTTTCCACCTCATCCTCCAGCTTCCCGGTGGCTTCGGATAGTTTTCGAGACATATGTCTGGAGAGCGCCAGGCCGAATCCCAAGACCATGATGATGCCAAGGATGGCCGCGATGATAAAGGCCATCTGGATCGGGAGCAGCTCTTTGCCTGCTTGTTCCATATCGATAGCTGCGCGCACCACGTGGAAGTGGCGTTCACTGCCATCGTGCTCATGTGTTCCATCTACCCCAACCTGCTGGCGCACCGCCACATAGAGCATCTCATTGCCGAGTGTGTCACTCAGGCGTTGAGCTATGCCTGAGCCTTGGCTGAGTGCCGCCTGAACCTCCGGCCGATGCAGATGGTTTTCCATCGCCCGTACCTGCGCTACCGAACGATGTGAGTCACCGAGAACCTTACCGTCGTGCATGATAATGGTAATTCTGGTATTGGTGTTGCTACCCAATTTATCCGCCAGGGTATCTATATCGTTGATATTATGCTTAATACCGTGGGCGGCAACGGCAGAGGCGGCTGTATTGGCGGAATAGGTGAGATGCTCCAGCGTGTGGCCGCGAATCTGAAAACGAA
>JASFJX010000678.1:0-3075 GCA_050119385.1 Candidatus Thiodiazotropha sp.
CCCCGGAACATCGGATATCATACTCACGGGCGGCACCATTCCGGCGCGTGTTGACTTGACGGATGGCCAATGCTATCTCGAACTCGAGGTAACATCGACGACGCCTGGCTCCTATATCAATAACATTCCTGCGTCGGTTGATCCCAGCCTGGAAGCAGCCGGTTATTCCGCACTGGAAAACAGTGTCAGGGTATACAATACCACCCCGGCCAATGCCACCCTGGTCGTCAGTACCTTGTCGGACCCTACCGGCAGTAAGCGCTTTGATCCCTCGAGCGCGATCGCAGGCGACAGCATCCGCTTGAGCATCGATCTCGACAACCCCAACAGCGGCGCTACCTTGCCTCTGACCAGTTTCAACGACACCCTGCCAGCGGGGATGGTTGTTGCTACACCGGCGAATACCAGTGTCAACTGCACCGGTAGCGGTGCCGACAATGGCACGCTAACCGCGCTCTCGGGCACAGACGCGGTTTCATTGGTTGGCGGGATTATCGGCGAATCGGGCAGCTGCAGTCTCGGCGTGGATGTTGTGGTGCCCACTATCACCGGCACCAGTCAGCTATTCACAAACTCCATACCTGAAGGCGAAATCGGCAACACCCGTGGTTTGACCAGTCCGGCATTCAGCCGCGACATCACGGTCAACTCTCCCATCAGTGTCAGTAAAAGCTTTTCGCCGGATACCATTCCGGCAGGCCAACCCTCTCTGTTGACCATCGTGATCGATAACAACAGCACTGATAATACCCTGCCGATCACCGGTTTTCTCGATGATTTGTCGGGCACAACCCTGTCTATCGTGGACACTTCCACAGGCGCGCCGGCAGATCCCTCTGTCGTCTGCGATGGTAGCGGCGCAGCTTCCGGCACCCTCTCGGATGGCGACAGCAACACGCTCGATCAGGGTGATACCGGGATTCTGTTGAGCAACGCCATCGCCGGCACGCGATCCGGCAGTGACGGTAAATGCACCATCAGTGCCTATGTGACATCGACGACGGATGGCACCCAAACCAATACCATACCAGCCGACGCGGTGGACAATCCCGAGGCCCATTCCAGCCCCGCCGCCAGTGACGATCTTAATGTCAACGCTCAACTGACAGTGGAAAAATCGGTGTCGGTCAACCAGGTCGCACCGGGACAGTGGACAGAGTTCACCGTGACTATCAACAACTGGTCGGGGGGCGAGGTCGGCAACGTCAGCTTTCGCGATGACTTGCCAAGTAGCGGTGGGCATCAAATGGTGCTGGATGATTCCGCCGGCATCCCTGTTTCAGCAACCGGCTGCAACGGCGGCAGTTATGAAAACGAATTGGCCGGCCCTGTTGCGGATGGCGATGCTGTCCTGATCTGGACAGGGGGCAGCATAGAAGCAGGGAGCGGGACTTCACCCGGTGTCTGTACCCTGGTATTCAGAGCGCGCCTGCCCGCCACGGCGACCACAGGAGTTGTGTTCAGCAACCAGATACCGATCAACGGGGCGTCCGGCACGGGCCCTGACGGCGCTGTTGTCAATCCCTCAGCCAGCCCCGCGGTGAATCTGTCAACGGTAGACTCCATTGCCCTGAGTAAATCCTTTTCCCCCGACCTGATAGCCGAAGGCCAGACCTCCACCCTGCAACTGACCATTCGCAATCGTGTCCAGTCTGCTCTCACCGATGTGGACCTGACCGATAACCTGCCGGCAGGCATTACCCTGGCCGCAAATCCGGCGCCAAACAATACCTGTGGCGGCTCGCTGCAGGCGTTTCCCGGTGACGATCAAGTCGTACTTAGCGGTGGCGCCCTCGCTGCGCGTCCCGACAGCGGCTCGCAAGCAACCTGTACACTCAGTGTCCAGGTTACCGGTTCCACACCCGGCAGCTATACCAATACCATCGATCCCGCAGACTTCGATTCGAGCGCGGGAACCATACCCGAATCGGTATCTGATACATTGACCATCAATGCCGGTATCTCCGGAATTAAGCGCTTCACACCCTCGAGTGTCACAGCAGGTGGAAGGGCCACTGTGACCATCATCATCGCTAACAACTCCTCCGGCGAACTCACCAATGTCAGTGTTGACGATAGTGTCTTTTCGGCCGGATTGAGCATCGCCAATCCAGCCAATGCAACCAGCTCCTGCGCAGGTACCACAACACTGGTGGTTAATCCCGGCGCGACCAGCGCCCAGTTGCAGGGCGTTAATCTGCCCGCCGGCGCGAATTGCGATTTTTCCTTTGATGTCACCACAAGCGGCACCGGCCCATGGAGTAACACCATTCCCGCGGGGAACATTACAAGTGCGGAAGGCTCTTCCAACAGCAGCGCCATCAGCGCCAGCCTCACCGCCGCAACTGCCGATATCGGTATCAATAAGTCATTCAATCCGATTATCGTCACCGGCGGTATGCCATCCCTTCTCACCATTGACGTCATCAACAGTTCCGGCGCAACCATCCATGATGTGGGCTTTATCGACGCCTTTCCTGACGGCATCGTCATCTATTCGACACCGGATGCGTCGACCAACTGTCTGGGCGGGACGGTATCCGCCACCCCGGGGAGCGATAGTGTCAGCCTCTCCGGGGCAAGCTTGCAGCCCAATGATACCTGTCAGGTCTACGTCACCACGACTTCACTGCGCTTCCTGAACCTGACCAACTTCATACCTGCCGGTGTCATTACCAGCGAGGAGGGCTATACCAACGCGCTGGGCACACAGGCATCACTCTCAACCCTGCAGGGACTCGGACTCACCAAAGCATTCGCCCCTGCCTTCATTGCCCCGGGCGAGACCTCCCGCCTGACACTTGAACTGATCAGTACCTTTGATGAAAATGCGGTGACTCCGCTCACCCTGAGTGGTATCAGTTTCACCGATCCCCTTCCCACCGGCCTGGCGTTTGCCCCAGTACCCAACGCCACCACCACCTGTACCGGCGCGGCGCTGAATGTCAATACCACTACCCAGGCACTCACTATCACTGGCGGATCACTCCTGCCCGGCACCGCCTGCCTCATCGAGGTGGATGTCACCGCGGCGACCGAAGGTGTCTATAACAATCTGATCCTCGAGGGCGCGAT
>JASFJX010000679.1:0-3070 GCA_050119385.1 Candidatus Thiodiazotropha sp.
TCTCGAGATGGTCTTTGAGAAACCGCTTGTGATAACCCTCATAGGTGAACAGGGCCGGGATCGGTTTGTCGAGCGGTTCGCCCGATCGGCGGCTGAAGACCAGGTCCGTATCCGGTCCAATCACTTGTGTAAGCCGAATGGGGGGAATAGACCCGGTTTCAGTGGTCCGTTTCATGCGATTATAAACCCGGTCGGCCAAGGGTAACCGTAACAGATTGCTGCGTATGTGGGCGATCAGGTCTTGATCCAATGGAAGGGTCGGCGTCATCGGCAACATTTCCAATAACGCATTGAGATGACCTGCCAGGGCTTGGCGCGCCTGGGCATTCTCGGCACCGGGAAGGTTTAACTGCCACTGCAGCAGCATCCATTCTTTGACGGTGGCGGCATCGAAATGTTCGCTGTCATCGAACATAAGATAGACCTTGAGGGCCTCATACAGGTAGTCCGGATTGTTTCCACGCCGGTTGAGTTGATCCTCCAGGCTGAGGATGATGCGAGGTAGAAACAGGTTCTTTAAACTGGTGCGATAGGCACTGACAGCCTCACTGCCGAGTTTGTCGCCCTGATAGAGTCCCAGTCCCATGAGCCAGGGAATGTCGGCCTCCTGGTCCGCGTAACCGCCCGGGATCTGCTTTACCAAGTCGAGTGCCGGTACCACGTTGGTGAGGGTCAGGTCATCCGCTGCGATAGCGTTTACCTTCTCCTCCGCGGCATTTGCCCGTATCGCCACCTGATCGATATAGCTTTGGTTGCGGCTGTAGCTTGTAAACCAGGCGATACCGGCCAGCACAGCCAGGGAGATGGCCCCCGCGTAGGCCATCCGCTGTAGCCAGGCGCGTCGTTTTTCGACTCGCGTGTTGACACCGGCCAGATGGGCTTCGGGGAAGATGAGATCCTTGAACAGTCGATTGATGAAGTAGCTGCGTCCGGTGCCGGAAAAGGCGGGAGCGATCTGCCGGTTGAGGCCGAACTCCTGGGCCATGGAACCGAGCAACCGATCGATAGGGGTGCCTTCCTGGGTGCCGCTGGTGAAGTAGATGCCCCGCACCATGGGTGTCTCCTGGAATCGGCTGGCACTGAAGGCCTCGCTGAGGAAACTCTCCGCTGCTTCACGCAGGGCGCTGAACTGTTGTGGAAAGGAGTAGATCAAAATCCGCCGCTTGGCGTCCCGCTCCTGTTCCAGGCGATCCAGGAGGCGCACGTCGATGCGCTTTTCCAGTTCCCTGAACTCATTCTGGAATTGGCTGATACCGCTATCCTGGTCGGCCTTGTCTGTAAGGGGGAAGGTCATGCCCCAGACCTGATTACGCTCCTCCCGCCCCATGTTTTCGAAGAATTCATTGAATCCGGCCAGCAGATCGCATTTGGTAAAAAGCACGTAGATAGGAAAACGGATGCCGAAGTGATCAATCAGTTCCTTGACTCTCATGCGAATCGCCTTGGCGTGGTTGAGGCGTTCCAACTCCGTCAGCTGTAGGATATCTTCAACGCTGATCGCCACCAGCGCACCGTTGATCGGCCTGCGTTTACGATGCTTCTTCAAAAGATCGAGAAATCCCATCCAGGCGGCCCGGTCGACCTCTTCATAACTGTCCTGGGTGGTGTAGCGTCCCGCCGTATCGAGCAGTACCGCGTCATCGGTAAACCACCAGTCGCAATTGCGGGTACCGCCAATCCCCTGAACCGCATCGCTACCCAGCTTGTCTGCCAGGGGGAAGTGCAGGCCGGAATTGAGCAAGGCGGTCGTTTTGCCGCTGCCAGGTGGGCCGATAAACATATACCAGGGGAGCTGATAGAGGAACTGGCGGTTGTTTTTACCGCCGACCTTCGACTCCTTGAGTAACCTGATCGCCTCGTCGAGACGCTGACCGAGAATCTGTACCTCCTCATCGGATTCCCGCATGAAGCTTTGCCCTTGGTCTTTCTGGCCGACTACACTCTCCAGCATCTGTTGATTTTTCTTGCGTGCTGTCAGAAAGCGTCGTAACTCCATGCCTAACCAGATCAGCACGATGAGAAAAATAGCAACGATACGGGCAGTCACCGAGCCCAAAAGCTCGGTACCGGCGATGGCAACCAGGGGGCCTACCAGCCAGATAATGACCGAGATTGCGATCAAACCCAAGATGGCAACGAACCAGCGATTTTTTATGATGCTTAAAATTGCGCGCATATGAGTAGCCGATGCCTATGGTTTAATCAGGGTGACCTCCACACGCCGATTGCGTGCTCGACCCTGGCTAGTGTTATTGGATGCAAGTGGTTCCGCCGAGCCCCTACCTATGCTCTGGATACGGCTCGGATCGGTTAGGTCGCTGGCCATGATCTTTGCCACCGATTCGGCGCGGGCGCGGGAAAGATGCCAATTGGAGGGGAAGCGCAGGCTGCGAATCGGTACATTGTCCGTATGACCCTCAACCAGTATCTCTCCTGGCAACTGATCCATCGCCGCTGTGATACGGCTCAACAGAGGCAGGAATTGTGCCTTTACGGCACCACTGCCGGAAGCGAACAGGCCATCGCCGGCAATTCGTACACTGCCTTCGGCGTAATCCTCTTCAACCTCGACTCTGCCTTGTGTTATCTCGTTCGCTAACAACATCCGCAGCGATAGTTTCGGTTCCGGTGCCGGTGGCGGCTTGCGTTCTACAACGGTCTTTACATTGCGGGCGATATTATGTAACTCAGCATGTACAGGATCCGATTTTACATTCAGGCTGAGATTGAAGCCGGAATACATCAGTAGCAATATCACCCCGGATATCGCTAATACGACCCAGAGTGGTACATACTGAACCAGTGCATTCTGCTTCAGATAGACACCCTGCCAACGTCCTGAGAGGTCTCGTTCATACTCCTCGTGATGATTACGGATGGTGCGATAGAGATTGTCACGCAGGGTCTGCAACTGGGCGTAACCATCCGGTAGCGGTCGATAGCGTCCTTCGAAGCCGAATGAGAGACAAATATACATGACCTCCAGTAGCTCAATATTCTTGGCGGGATTCTGTAGCAGCTTCTGAAGCAGCTGGAAGAACTTCTCGCCTCCCCAAGCCTCGTTATGCAG
>JASFJX010000680.1:0-3069 GCA_050119385.1 Candidatus Thiodiazotropha sp.
CATCGCGACCTGAAACCGGCGAATATCATCATCAGTCACGATAAGGTTCCAAAGATCATGGACTTTGGCATTGCCCGCCTGTTGTCGGAGGCTAAGGGGCCGGATCAACAGCTTATCGGTACACCCCGATACCTGGCGCCTGAGTATATCCTAAAGGGGGAAGTCGGGCCCCAGGCCGATGTTTTCGCCTTGGGTTTGATTCTGGATGAGATGTTGACCGGCATGCCGGTGTTCAGCGGCCACAAGCAACAGATCGTCATCGATGCCGTTCTTAAAATGGAGGTGAAGCCTCCTTCCCAGTTCAATCCGGCAGTGGACGAGAAGCTCGACCGCTTCATCCTCAAGTCGTTGGAAAAAGATCCTGTCCTGCGCTACAGCGATGCAACAGAGATGTTGCAGGCTTTCAATGAGATGCGGGGTGTGACAGGTGAGAAGCTGAATATCGAAGAGGATGCAAGCGGTACCATTGAGTTTCTGCTGCGGCGGATGAAGAGAAAGAGTGATTTTCCCGCCTTGTCGCATTCTGTGCGCAGCATCAATGCCATGGCCGACGCCAGCGATAAGGATGTGAATCAGATGGCGGGTGTCATCGTCAAGGATTTTGCGCTGACAAACAAGATCTTGAAAGTGGTCAACTCCGCCTACTACGGACGTTTTTCCGGCAAGGTCGGCACCGTTTCCCGGGCCGTTGTTGTTTTGGGTATCCAAGCGATCCGCTCACTGGCGGCCTCTTTGATTTTTTTCGAGCATATTGAAAACAAGCAACAGGCAGAATACCTTAGAGAGTTGGTCTCTTCGGCAATGTTTCGTGCCACCCTGGCCCATAAGGTGGCGGATGAAATCGACAAAAAGGAGGCCGAGGAGTATTTCCTGACCGGCTTGTTGAACGACCTGGGAAAAATACTGGTGGCATTCTATCTGCCTGATGAATCGCGGGAAATTACACGCCTGATCGAGGTCGAGGGCAAGGAGTCGATAGTGGCACAACACAATGTGTTGGGTGTCAGCTACGAAAAGATCGGGATTGAAATTGCCGGTCAGTGGAACTTCCCCAAGTCACTCATCGATAGCATGAAGTGTTGGCAGGGGGATCATAAACCGGTCAATCGGTTGGAACGCAGGCGTTTGGTCACCGCATTCGCTGATGAAGCCATGACTCTGATGGTTGAATCGGGGTTAGATAGCAAATCCGCCATGCAAAGGTTGAGTAAAAAGTATGCCAAGGTATTAAAAGTTTCTAATAAACAGATTATTCGATTCGCAACCCAGTCCTTAGACGAGTTTAAGGAAGTGGCGAAGGCGATATCGAGTGATATTTCAGATGAATTTCTAAAAAAACTTACTTCTAAAAGCGATGACCTGCAATCACACAAGGGTGTCGAAAAAAGTAAACCTAAAGGGGTGGAGACGGACGGTTTATCCGAGACACAGATTCTGGATGAAGAAGGTACCCAGGTAGTCGAATCAACAGCTCAGGCAATCCCGGAAGATGCAGAAACCCTGTTGATGGATGGCCTGCAGGAGGTGACCGGTATGCTGGTGGGTAATCACAGTGTATCCGAGATCTTTAATGTCGTGCTCGAGACCATGTACCGGTCAGTGGGCTTTCAAAGAGTTGTGTTGGCGCTGCTCGATCGCAAGCGAGGAGAGATGGTTGGCAGGTTGGGGTTTGGCAGTGATGTCGATGATTTCATAAAACTTTTCCACTTTCCTGCAGCCTATGAGGTAGATGTTTTTCACGGCGCATTAAAAAATGCGGTGGATGTCTATATCGCGGACTCGACTGATAGAAAGATCCAGGGCAATATCCCTGAATGGTATAAAAAGATATCCAATGCGGGTTCATTTCTGCTCTTTCCCCTGGTGGTTAATAAAAGAGCGTTAGGCTTGATCTATGCAGATCATTCCAGTCCCCATGGAGTGGAGATCGATAAAAAGAAACTCAATCTGTTGAAGTCGCTGAGGAATCAGATTGTATTGGCGGTGAGACCCTAGTCCGCGTTCAGCCTAGGTGTGTTATACTTTGCACTTTGCTAACATCTTATAATTATTAACCCGGCACCTACCTATTAAGGTGCCGGGTTAATAACAAGCAAAACCTAATGTTAGTTTGCTTTTTAAGCGGCTGGGTAAAACTTGCGGTCTAGGGATTTTTTTAATTTGCCGAAACTGTTGTTCACCCAAGGTAGCTATTGACGGATTAACTGATGGAAGTTGATGAAAAGTATATCGAAGCACTCATCAGATTACACAGTGGTCTGAAACGACAGGGACCTGGCGATCAAGCCTTTTCACTGTTCATTCTCCAGAAATTACCCGGGTTACCTCCGAATCCCAGGATTGCCGATATTGGATGCGGTGCCGGTGCTGGCGCTTTGATCCTGGCTAAAAAATATGGCTCCAAGGTGCGAGCGGTAGATTTCTCGAAAGTGTTTTTAGATCAGATGATGAATTATGCCGGACAACAAGGTATAGAAGATCTGATTGAGCCTGTAGAGTGTGATATGGGTAAGCTGGACTGGGAACCAGAATCGATTGACCTTTTATGGTCTGAGGGGGCTGCTTACAATATAACCTTCGAGGGGGCTCTAAAGGCATGGAGACCACTACTGCCTGTCGGAGGTATCGTGGTAATTTCAGAAATGAATTTCTTTACGGATAATGCACCTAGTAGCGTAGTGGAGTATATGAAAACTGCTTACCCAGGCATCAAGACTGAATCAAAAAATGTTGAACTGATCAATTTATCAGGATTCACATTTCTTGAATTACATCGATTGCCATCAAGGGCCTGGTGGGAAAACTATTATGGTCCTTTACAGGAAAATATATTACAAATTAAATGCGTTGATGATGAAGTTATGCAAATGGTAATTCATGAAACAGAAGAAGAAATGCAGTTTTTTGAAAAAAATCACAAAGTATACGGGTATACGTTCTACATAATGAGAGCGATCTAGTGTGGTGTAACGAATAAATGGCACATATCAGCGCGACGGGAAGCCCGCAAATGCCCCAATCCCGCGTTGCAGTCCTTGTTAAGGGAGGGGCCATTAACGGCGGACCGCG
>JASFJX010000681.1:0-3069 GCA_050119385.1 Candidatus Thiodiazotropha sp.
AGGTGATCGGCTCGATATAGATTGCATCCGCCATGTCCGGATCGGTCATGATGGTCGCCGGGTTGGAGTTCACCAACACTACCCGGAAACCTTCCTCCCGCAACGCCTTACAGGCCTGTGCCCCGGAGTAGTCGAATTCACACGCCTGCCCGATAACGATCGGACCGGCGCCTATGATCATGATGCTATTTATATCTGTGCGTTTTGGCATTTAGTACTTCAGTCCGCAAATGAACACGAAAGAACGTATATTTAATATCCAATCATGGAAGCATCATCATGCTGCCATACAAGTCTATGCACACCCAATCGAGGTGTGCAGAAATTGAGCCACAATATGGCCCTTGTATCCGACCTCTAATTGCTTCTGCCTATCAAAAGCCAGGCTCTGTCATTCCTGAAAGCCACAATCAATCACTTGCTGTGTAACAAACTTGACAGGTTGCGCTCAACGCTAATATACATTTGCCGTGATTAGCGTCTATCGCAGTTTGAATCCCTTTCTTTCATCAACTCGATAAAGCGGTCAAACACCGGTGCAACATCGTGGGGTCCCGGACTGGCTTCCGGGTGACCCTGAAAACTAAAAGCAGGTTTGTCGCTGCGTTGAATACCCTGCAGCGTACCATCGAATAGAGAGCGATGGGTGGCAGTCAGATGATCCGGGAGGCTCTCCTCGTCTACAGCGAAGCCATGATTTTGGCTGCTGATCATTACCCTGCCCTTTTCCAGATCCTGCACCGGATGGTTGGCGCCATGGTGGCCGAACTTCATCTTCATAGTCTTGGCACCGGAGGCCAGGGCCAACAACTGGTGCCCCAGGCAGATCCCGAACACCGGCAGCCCGCTATCCACGATCTTACCTATCGATTCGACAGCGTAGTCGCAAGGCTCCGGATCACCAGGCCCATTGGAGAGAAATACGCCGTCGGGCTGCAACGCCAATACATCTTCCGCCGCCATCTGCGCCGGCACTACGGTGACACGGCAAGCCCTGTCCACCAACATACGCAGGATATTGCGCTTAATGCCGTAATCGTACGCCACCACATGATAAGGCAGCTTCTCTTCGATGGGATGGGGCGCCTCGGGATGACCCTCTTCCAACGACCAGGTGCCCTGCGCCCACTCATAGGGGGTTTGGGTGGTGACCTCCTTCGCCAGGTCCATCCCCTTCAGTCCGGGGAATGCCTTGGCCAACTCCGATCCTTTCGCAGGATCGATATTGTCCCCCGCGATGATGGCTCCATTTTGAGCGCCCTTCTCACGCAGGATACGGGTCAACTTGCGGGTATCAATACCGGCAATAGCAACGATCCCCTGACGCTGTAGATAGTGCTCGAGGGACTCCTCTGAACGCCAGTTACTGGTAATCAGCGGCAGGTCTCGTATCACCAGGCCGGCGGCATGGATATCTCCCGACTCCTCATCCTCCTGGTTAATACCGGTGTTACCGATATGAGGATAGGTCAGGGTGACGATCTGTTTTCGATAGGAGGGATCGGTCAGAATCTCCTGATAACCGGTCATTGCCGTATTGAAAACCACCTCACCGACGGTCTCACCCTCGGCACCGATGGCTTCTCCCCTGAACTGGTTGCCATCTTCCAGGACCAGAATTGCGGGTTTTCTCAAGAGTCTCTCCACTACAGGCGTGCAAAAAGGGGCAGGTCACGAAGTGCCTGCCCCAAAGTATGCGAAAACAGTTGGTTCCGGGCGCGCCGGTCGAAGAGAACGCCCGAAATGGTTGATCGGGTATTCTACTGATGGAGAAGGGGGCTGTCTATTATGAAACATGATCATATTATTATCCCGTCATTCCGGAGCATGGGCCGGAATGACGGGATTAGTGAAGTCCACCCACGGATTCTGCGGCGGCACCATAAGTCACAAGCTTCCTAACATAACTTTGAGCGCCAGAACACCTAGCAGATTCCACTTTTCGATTCCCCCATACACGGCCTTCAGAATCTGTCAATCCAGGCTGAAGAGCCGAGTGTGACGGCAATCAAATATCTCTGTTAAGACATGTAAAGCACAATGATAATAAACATTGAAAACATAGAGAATATTACTGGTTAGCCCGTTTCATCTGGAAACGCGATGATTGCGCAGGGTTCTCCGATGCGGATCAGCGATTGACGCGAAAGCACAAGCTATTGCGGATAGAGCGAGTGCCGCGATCAGGAGAGGCGATTCCTTGCAAGGACGAGTCCAGTGAAATTCTACAGCACTTTTAATTATCTGAAATTCTAACAAAGATTGAAGATGCTTCTAAGCGACTGGGTGAAATGTTCAGGCTAGGTTTTTACGCATAAAAGTAATCGATACAAGGAGAAACACCATGAGGAACTCCCACCGCCTATCCAGTCTGTTTCTAGTGAGCCCTTTGATCCTAGCGATGAATGAAGCCCTCGCTTGGGAGTACATGACGGACGATATAGTCAACTATTGCAATAGTAATGGTTACGAGCTGACATCCGAATACCAGACAGACAGCTGTAGGGCTTGTCATGAAAGCAGGGAAGATCAGGCCGCATATAATTCAGGGAATTATGATTATTTCTGCTCGGCGTCCGGCGACACTTCAGATGATGACACTTCATCTGATGACATGGCCCCATCCGATGATATGGCCCCGTCCGATGATATGGCCCCATCCGATGACATGGCCCCATCCGATGACATGGCCCCACCTGATGACATGGCCCCACCTGATGACATGGCCCCACCTGATGACATGGCCCCACCTGATGACATGGCCCCACCTGATGACATGGCCCCACCTGATGATATGGCCCCACCTGATGATATGGCCCCACCTGATGATATGGCCCCACCTGATGATATGGCCCCACCTGATGATATGGCATCAGCTGATGATATGGCCCCGCCTGACGATATGGCCCCGCCTGACGATATGGCCCCGCCTGACGATATGGCCCCGCCTGACGATATGGCCCCGCCTGATGATATGGCCCCGCCTGATGATATGGCCCCGCCTGATGATATGGCCCCGCCTGATGATGCGCCCGCTGATGATGCGCCCGCTGACGATGCGCCCGCTGA
>JASFJX010000682.1:0-3069 GCA_050119385.1 Candidatus Thiodiazotropha sp.
AATCGATTGGCTTGTTTTTAGCAAATTTAGGGTGGGTGTCTTGCTAGTTGTTGAGAGAGTTGATTTTGCCGCATTATCCTCCATGATTTTCATAATTGTTTGGTGTTTATGGAATCCAATGTACAGTACGATCAACAAGTGCGCGATCTGTCAAACCTTGATTAACGTCATTATCTAGCGATGTGTTACGTAAAATACTTTTTACCTCCGGCGATCTTTCCTCATCAATTGCACTTATTATGTACACTTTATTCTCGTTATCTACTGGTACAGCATAGTAGTACGCTGCAGAACCTACCTGGGCATTACCAGGTACTTCATGTGAACCATAAGTCACCAAAATCCACTTATTATCTGGTGACCATGTTGGTTCTCGAATGCTAATAAATTCGTTACCTGATGTACAATCAGCGAGCTGGCGAACAGACGTTGATGCGATGTTAAGAATATATGGTTTTATTCCATCTGAACCATGAAGCTCAAACGCGATATTCTGACCATCATGGCTAACAGAAAAATTACCAATATCTGAATTAGTGTAAATACCATTTGGTAGCTCAAGATAATATTCAGTGATTGCGGAATTCTCAAAGGTAAACATAAATCTTCTACCATATGCATAAATGATTCTTCCACTAGGCAACCAAGCATAATCTCCATTATTACTACTAATAATACCATCACTTACAATCTCACCATTTCTATTTCTAATCTCAAGCCACTCGTTATTATTATAATTAATAAACATGGCTATATATCGCTTATCAGGTGACAAGGCAGAGGTATATACTTCACCACTTTCTGGTAAAACAAAAAATCCGTTATATTCTCCATTATAGCTTTGTATTGCAACACAGCTTCTGCTGCCATATGGACGCAAGAGTTCACAATCATGCGCTGTGATAATAAACTCAGAATGGTCATTTAACACGGGCCTAATATAAAACAACGAACCGCTATCAAACCTATCTAGTTGCCTATCCCAATCTGTATTGGGTATTTTAGTATATATACCTGACATAATGTTCATGAGATAAGCATTATCATTTCCCTCAAAGAACAGGTAGCCGCTCAAACCACTATTAGTGATCCCATCATTATCTACATTATTACTATCAAAATCGTTACTACCACCTCCACCACCACAACCAAATAACAAAATGATTAAAGCTATCGATAATATTAGTTTAACTAGTAATGCGTTATATGAGAATAAAAAAAACATATCACAAGTCCTTATTAGAACTAAGTAACAATGTAAATACCTTGTAAACGAAACAGCCGAAGTCACATTACCGTGACCTCGGCTTAATTCATTTATGTGATTATAATTTACTGTTTTCTTGCAATTGCAGTAAGTCCTTCACCGAGTGATTTAAGTAGTGTCGCAGTCATGTTAGCAATCATATTAAACATTTGCATGTTCGCTTGATACTCAGATTGTGCCTGAATAAATTTATCTCTTGCTTCGTCTTTCTTGTCTTGATCTGCTTTCTTCTCAGAATCTGACATTTTGTCATAGTCTTTACTACTATGAGTAGAATCTGCTGCATTTTCCCTCATTATCGCCATATTCTCCATGGCTGCATTGAGAAACTTAGATTGAACTTCTGCAAGTGCGCCTGCTAACGCATCAAGCCAGTTACCCTTCCCACTCTTACCTTCTTTTCCTTCTTCACTTTCACAAGCAGACGTCAAAATTCCGTCCTGCGCAATATCACGGGAATCTTGCGTAGTATAACTATCTGCAAAACTAGTGCCACTCGCTTCCGATCGTGAACAATTATCACTTTCATTAGAATTTGTACTACCACCCAATACCATATCTTCATTGCCAGGACGAATTACATAATCTCGACTGCAATTGTCATTCGATATGAAATCATAAATATGGTTACATGAATGTTGGCAGTCTGAAGGAATATTGTAGTGTACTTAAATCCCATGCTGGACAATGTGGGTAGAAATGCAGCTTAATTGATTAATTCAGGCGACAAGTATCTTGACACCTACCGGTCTGGAGCTACCCAATCATCAACTTCAAATGCTTAGTAATTGCCTCCTCAACTCCTTTCCGTATTTCTTCAATATCATCAAAAAAGCCATCAGGAACTGCAATTTCTATATCTGCGGATTTCCAAAATTTTTCAAGCTCAACTAACTCGTCCTTAAACGCTGCTAGGCTTTCTTTTTCAAGAACAAAGCCTTCCTCAGAGTCAGCCCTTTCAGTTATCCCTGATATTATGGGTAAAGATAGCCTTCTTCCAACTGACTCCCAATATGTATCAACAATCGAAGCCGTACCCAAATATTTATCAAAAACTGGCTTACCTGGTAATCCTTCGCAAGCTATTAGTACATGATAGGCCAAAACTTCTCTCTCCTAGTTAGATAAGATAAATACATTGTCTTCGCCAAGTATGCGCTGAGACTCTCGGACTAGCTCTTTAAATCTATCACTATTGCCTTGCTCGAAGAAAACCTGTGCCTTCGTACCTCGTAATCGAGCCTCGTCTTTCAGAACTTCTAATGATCGCTTAGTCTTCTCAAAGACCACATCATTCGCATTCTTACCTGGCCCACCAACCTGGATCAGCTCACCATTTTTACCAATAACATCAACTCCAGAAACAACTTGACCATTTCTTATAATTGGTGTGTCTTCTACTATTAATTTTCCGTCCCTTTCCCTGATACGTGATTTTGTAGCCGATCTACCATCAACAATCTCTGCAACCCGAAGCTCTCTTTCTACTGCCATGCGCTTATTTGGGGATAGATTAGAGATATTCGCAACATCACCATTTGATGTTCCGATGAAATCGGGTTTCAAAGAGGAAGTATTGTCTGGAGCAATATTCTGACCCTGCACCACACGAGCAGATTGTTCAATTTTAACACTTTTCGCATCAAAAACATACGTTTTAACCGGGCCACTATACATAGGTGTGTCTACCGGCTGTATGCCTCTTCCCTGACGCCCGAACGCCTTACCACCCGCCATTTCAGCATTGATCTGCCCCAAACCTTCTACAACCGGCTCCGGAGCATCCAGCACTCTGCCCAGTG
>JASFJX010000683.1:0-3061 GCA_050119385.1 Candidatus Thiodiazotropha sp.
GGGTTCGCCGGAAAAATTGACAACCTTACCGCTCATGACCACATCTGCATTATCGATGGATATCGGTGTCGGCGTCGGCTCCGAAGTGGGTCCAGAAGTCGGTTCCGCTGTCGGCACCGCAGTAGGCTCTGCTGTCGGTACTGCTGTCGGTACTGCTGTCGGTACTGCTGTCGGTACTGCTGTCGGTACTGCTGTCGGTACTGCTGTCGGTACTGCTGTCGGTACTGCTGTTGGTTCTGCTGTCGGTACTGCAGTAGGCTCTGCTGTCGGTTCCACACTAGGCTCATCTGTCGGATCATCCGTTGTATCAGGAGTCGGTCCATACTTCTCCAAGAACTCATTAATGAAATCCCAGAAGCTCTCCCACCAACTGTTCCAATCGAAGTTAGATGACTCCGTAGTCGGTCCGTACTTCTCCAGGAACTCATTAATGAAGTCCCAGAAGCTCTCCCACCAGCTGTTCCAGTCAAAGATAGGTGACTCTATAGTCGGATCCGACGTTGGGTTGGTGGTCGGTACCGACGTTGGGTTGGTGGTCGGTACCGCCGTTGGGTTGGTGGTCGGTACCGCCGTTGGATTGGTGGTCGGTACCGCCGTTGGATTGGTGGTCGGTACCGCCGTTGGGTTGGTGGTCGGTACCGCTGTTGGGTTGGTGGTCGGTACCGCTGTTGGGTTGGTGGTCGGTACCGCCGTTGGGTTGGTGGTCGGTACCGCCGTTGGGTTGATAACTGGACCAAGATAAGCCTGCGGGCCTGCGCATCGCTGGACGAGTTCAGGAACACTCTCAGCTGTGTCCAGCGTATAGGCGTAAGGCGGATCGGTCCAGGGATCAGGGGCACCGCTCTTATTACTGCCGGTGTCTTGACTACCACTGACATTGTCATAAATATTGCCCTGAGCCGTGATTGTCGAAGGATTGCTATCCTGGAACCTGTGAGGATCATTCACGTCTTTGAAATAGTTGTTTTCAACAAGCAATGAGGCATAGGATCCCGATCCGATGCAGTAGGTATTACCGGGCGAATTGTAATAGTTGTTGTAAATATGCCCCTTACCAAAGAGCAGGCGAGGCATTGTTTGATCGACATAATCGCTAAACCAGTTGTGATGAATGGTATGGTTGTTCTTTCCTGTGTCTGTGTTGCCATGGGTGGAGCCGCCACCGAACAACAATGCCAGTCTATGGTCATGGTTCGAATCTGTGTAATAGAACTTACACCAGGACACTGTGACATGATCAGTACCTCGGGTAAGGTCCATTATGCCGTCCGGTCCATCGGTTATATTCAAGTGATCGAACCAGATGTTATGCGAATTACGCACACCCACTGAATCGACAGGAGCTCCCCCTTCGCCCGTACCTAAGACACTCAGGTTACGGATAATGATATTGCTTTCATTCTTGATCCTGATGCCGCCTATAATCTTTGTATCATCACCAACACCCACCAGGGTCTTGTTGCTGCTGATCCATAAGGCGTCGGAACCGGTCTCGAATGTCCCGGAGAGTTCAAGCACACGCGGTGTGCTGTCACCGGCAAGGGATCTGAGCTCGTCCATCGATGTAACCTGCTGCGCCGCAGCGTTACCCCCGCCAGTGGTACCACCATCCACAGTGGCCCATCCCACAAGCTCTACGGGGCAGCTCGAAGGATCCGTCGTTGGTGTTGCTGTTGGCGTCGGTGTTGCTGTCGGCGTGGCCGTAGGCGTGGCCGTAGGCGTGGCTGTCGGCGTAGCCGTTGGCGTGGCTATCGGCGTGACCGTTGGCGTGGCTGTCGGCGTGACCGTTGGCGTGGCTGTCGGCGTGACCGTTGGCGTAGCTGTCGGCGTGACCGTTGGCGTAGCTGTCGGCGTGACCGTTGGCGTAGCTGTCGGCGTGACCGTTGGCGTAGCTGTCGGCGTGGCCGTTGGCGTGGCTGTCGGCGCGACAGTTGGCGTCGGCGTAGAATCTGAATTTGATTCCAATCCATACCATAGACGCTCTAGCAGTTCCATCTTGCGGTTGTCGATTTCGGTCCAGGTTCCCCAGCCTGATTCATTCGAACCTGCCACATAAGTCGTGCCGTACAAACCGCCGGTATCGGCAGATTCCGGATTGATCGACCAGTAGCAACCGTCGATGTTTTTATCGATGGCGTAATCAACCAAGGCGTTTTGCCACTCTTCATCAACACCAGGGATTATGTGGTCCCAGCGGCTTTGTTCCGCTTCACTTGCTCCAGTGGGCCAATCCATGTTGCCACCAAACTCACCGATGATTATGGCGTAACCCTGATCGCGCAGGTAGCCAAAATGCTCTTCCCAACCGGTTTTCAAAACCGCATCATCGATAACGATACTGCAGTCGGCATCCCCTGCCGCTTCTCCTTCGAGGCCGGCACAGGCTGTCTGTGAAGAGTCCAGGAACTGATTCTGCACGAACACCGAGGGACCGTAGGTGTGTGGAGAGAGGATCAAACGCTCTTTCGGAATATCCAGTGGCTCAGCGGCAAGGGGATAGAGGTTTTCACCCCAGTTCGGATTCGAGGCTTCGACACCGTGAGGTATTTGGGTTCCATCACTCAGCTCGGAACCGATACCTTCAACCATGATCAATACATCATTGTTCACGTCGCTGATGGCTTGGTAGGCGCTTTCGGCCAATGACTTCCACTCGGACCAGGTGTAATCCCAGGGTTCGTTGAAAATGTCGATAGCCATGATGTTATCGACCCCCAACGCTTCCTGCAGGCCGGCGATTTCACGCAAGCTGTCGAGCCACAAATTCTGGTCGTATGCGGCTACTGTGGTAACGCTTGCCGGATTCCCGGTGGCGGCACAGGAGTGTTCTTCACGGGTGTAGATATAACCGTCCCGGTCAGCGTCGACATACGGCGGCTTGGCATCTAAACGGCCGGCACGCCAGCCCACATAGTTGGAACAAGAGTGAATATCAATAATCAGGTCGATATCGTTTTGGTCGGCCAATATGATGAAATCTTCCAGTGCTTGACGGGCATTTACCTGCTGCACGGATTGGTCGTTTTTCAATGCGCCGCCATCTTTAACCCAACCGATGCCT
>JASFJX010000684.1:0-3060 GCA_050119385.1 Candidatus Thiodiazotropha sp.
GTTACCGAATCGGTCTGGGCTATTCCACCGATATGGGGCCTCGGCTGACTCTTGATTGGAAGAACCGCCGACGAGGGCGAAACGGGCATCGCATGAGCAGTGAGTTACAGATCTCGGAACCGCTCAGTACACTCAGTACAGAATATGTCATTCCATTGCAGCGCCCGACAGTGGATTTGGTCAGTTTCGGTGCCTCTCTCGAGCACTATAACACGGATACCAATCAGGGCGACCAGGCATCGCTCAGCGCGACCCACTCGGTGAGCCTGAGCCGGGGCTGGCGCCGCAGTCTGGGATTGGAGTACAGCTATGAAGATTTCGAGGTGGGCGAGCAGGAAGGAAAGTCGCGTCTATTGGTGCCCAGTATTACCTGGTTGCGGATAAAGAGCGACGGCAAGGCTTATATCCAACGTGGCAAAAGGTTGGAGTTTCGCCTTGAAGGAGCGTCGGATGGGCTGCTTTCAAGCACCAACTATTTTCAGCTCTACACATCGGCCAAGTTTATCCGTGGTATCGGTGAGGGTAATTGGCGGGTGTTGAATCGTTTGGAGCTGGGCGCGACCTGGGCCGAAGAATTGTCCGATCTGCCACCCAGTAAGCGCTTCTTCGCCGGTGGCGATAATACTGTGCGTGGATTCGGCTATCAGGATCTTGGACCCAGGGATGAGGATGATGAGGTTATTGGCGGGCGCTACTTTGCTGTGGGTAGTCTCGAACTGGAGCGTCGCATCGTCGGCAAATGGAGTGGGGCGCTGTTTATGGACGCAGGTAACGCCTTCGATCCCGATCCCGATTATGCTACGAGCGCAGCCTATGGTCTTGGCCTGGGTGTTCGCTGGCGTTCGCCGGTTGGCCCGATCAGGATCGATGTCGCCCAGGGGAGGCTTGATGATGAGCGACAATGGCGCCTGCATGTCCTAATAGGGCCCGAGCTATGAGTAAGAGAATGAAACGGATTGCCGGCTATCTCGCCCTCTCCACCCTGCTGGTTCTGTTGCTGTTATGGGCGGTTATCTACTATCTCGTGTTTACCCAGGATGGCAGCAGGCGGAGTTTCTCTCTGGCACAACGGCTGCTGCCAGGTGATCTCCAGGTCGAAATCATTCACGGACGTCTGGCAGGACCCCTCGAGTTGACAGGGGTAAGCTATCAACAAGAGGATGGTCTGAGGTTTCAGAGTGAGCGGATCAATTTGGATTGGCGACCCTACCGGCTATTGGATTTGCGGCTGGAGGTATCTGAGCTGTCATTGACGCAAACCCGCCTGCAGTTACCGGAGAGTGAAGCGTCTGACAATGAAACAGGTGAAGAGCCTTTCCAAGGGGTGAAACTACCCCTCGGTATTACACTCTCTCGATTCTCATCCGAAGGGTTCGAACTTGTTCAGGGGGGGCATGGTGATCCACTGCGGATCGATAAACTCACCCTCTCTGCAACCACACAAGGCGATCGTCTTCAGATCAGTCAATTTGAAGGAGAGGCATTTGCGTCTCGGCTTTCTCTGCAGGGATCTATGGGGCTGAGTGCGCGGTTGCCGATGATGATCGAACTCTCTTGGGGACATAGTCTTGAAGCAGGTCCCAGGCTGGCCGGTAAGGGGCGGATGAGTGGAGATCTACAGCGGATTGAGCTTATCCAAGAGCTGGCGCCACCCCTGGAGGGCCGGCTGCAGGCGCTGCTAACGGATCTGCAGAATAGTCCCGACTGGGAGGCTGAATTGATTTTGAAACAGGGTGATCTGGCTCAATTCACCCAGGCGTTTCCTGCTCAAGTAGAAGGGCAACTGCGTGCTCAGGGCAGTTTCAATGCGCTCAACCTCAATGCTGATCTACAGCTTGCGGAGCCTCGCATCGGTGAGATCGCGACACAACTCCATGCTGCCTACGACCAGGGTGCCATTCGTATCGGCGATCTGCAGATCCGCAATGAGCATGGCTTGGAACTCGGGGCGAAAGGCGTATACCAGCTAGAGAGCGGCGAACTCACTGCTGATATGCAGTGGCAAGGGTTGCGCTGGCCATTGAGTGGAGAAAAGACCGATATCACCAGTGAAAAGGGCAGGCTGGAACTGCAGGGACAACTCGAGGCTTATGACTATCGGTTGGCGATGCAGGCAACAAGGCAGGAAGTGGGGACTCTGCAGCTCGATGCAGTCGGGAGCGGAACACTGGAGAAGGTTGAACTGGACAGTCTTTCAGTCGAACTGCAACAGGGAAAGATTGAGGGTAGAGGCATGCTGAACTGGCATCCCACGCTATCCTGGCAGATGGCGTTGAAGGGAAAGGGTGTGGATCCTGCATTGGTTCATCCCATGTTTCCCGGTAACCTTGCATTCAACCTCGATACGCAAGGCGCGATTACCGAGGGCGGTACCGATGCGGCATTTAATCTCGATAGCCTGTCTGGATCACTGCGGGACTATCCCTTGGAGGGAAAGGGGCTTCTGACGCTCGAGGGCGATGAGTTGACCATAGATACGCTGGAGATGGTCACGGGCAAAAATCGTATCGCTGTCGACGGCGAGTTGGGCGATCAAGTCGCCTTGAAATGGTCGGTGGATGCCCCGGAGCTGGCCTCCTTTTGGCCTGGATTGTCGGGCCGGCTGCAAGCGAGGGGTGATCTTGATGGTACCTTGGAAGCGCCCCGTTTGACGGCAGATATCGAGGCTGCTGAGCTGAGCCTGGAGGGATACCGAGTCGGGCAATTAAAGGCACAAGCAGCGCTTGAGATGGCTGGTGAGCAGCGCCTGGCCTTCGCGCTGAGTTCACAAGGTCTGAGTGGATTTAATAAACAGTGGGAATCCCTCGATATCGATCTCAAAGGACGTCTACCACGGCATCGCCTGCAGATTGACCTGGTCGGTAAGCAGGTGCCGCAGCTCTCGCTGGTGGGGATGTCCGGGTTTCATGAAGGGGAAAGATTGCAGGGAGAACTGCAAAAATTACAACTCTCGTCTCCCGAAGTGGGTGATTGGAGGCTCGAATCTGCCACGACCTATCGACTGGAAGCCTCAGAGCAGGCAGTGGAACCCTTCTGCCTGGTTTCAGGCGAAGCGCAGCT
>JASFJX010000685.1:0-3058 GCA_050119385.1 Candidatus Thiodiazotropha sp.
GCAAGGGATCTGAGCTCGTCCATCGATGTAACCTGCTGCGCCTCGGCGTCACCGCCACCGGTGGTACCACCATCCACAGTGGCCCATCCCACAAGCTCTACGGGGCAGCTCGAAGGATCCAAAGTCGGCGTTTGCGTTGGCACTTGCGTTGGTACTTGGGTCGGCTCCTGGGTCGGCTCCTGGGTCGGCTCCTGGGTCGGCTCCTGGGTCGGCTCCTGGGTCGGCTCCTGGGTCGGTACCTGGGTCGGCTCCTGGGTCGGTACCTGGGTCGGCTCCTGGGTCGGTACCTGGGTCGGCTCCTGGGTCGGTACCTGGGTCGGTACCTGGGTCGGTACCTGGGTCGGTACCTGGGTCGGTACCTGGGTCGGTACCTGGGTCGGTACCTGGGTCGGTACCAAAATCGGATCCGTAACCGGATCGGGATTCGGTTCATACATTTCCAAGAACTTATTGATAAAGTCCCAGAAGCTTTCCCACCAACTGTTCCAGTCAAAAACAGATGACTCTGCAGTCTGTTTCACGGTCATTTTCTTGTTCACTTCCGCAGAAGACTCCGCGGCCGATATCGGCGTCGATTCCGATTCGACGCAGGTCCCATTAACAATCTGGGTCTCGGTGCAGTTTTCCGCCAGGGCGGAAACGGGTAGCCCGGCTAGTGAAATAATTGTTAGAAGGCTTCCGGCAATGAATGCATGCTTCGGATTGAACATATCGCTGTCCTACTGGAAATATATAACTGTTATACGGTTACATCCAACAATCATCATCGTTAATAAGCCGATGACGATTCCTCTTGATCCACTAAGTGGACCTCATCTGATCTTTAAAAAAAATTGTTAAATGTAATCAGTGAAACTCTATGACCTTGAATTTATCTGCTCTATTGGTTGTTTGAAAGGATATCCTTGAACAATGGAACTTCCTATTAACTTCATGCCATTAACGAAACAATCAAGCCATGGTGATATCTGTCTGAGGAGAGGAGTGAATCCTTTCCTGACGCGTCTCATGCTGGCACATGAGTTAACCCGTCTATCGCATAGAGTTGAAATACTTGTATGCGACTAATTCCAAATATCCAGGTCGAGAATTAAATCCCTTATGATGAAATAAATTCTACGTTGTCTATACATGCCGTTTTTGTATTTTCATCACAAAACTAAATATCTGAATACTAACCATTGATTCCAAGCGTCGGCTCACTGTCTTATCTAACTGTACCATTAACTTATTTACACCTTATCTCCATCTACAGCCGGCAAGGCCGGCTGTCTTTTTACACTCTCTGAAGACGGCATCAGGGCACTACGGATGCTGGCCCGTAGTCCGGCCATATGCCGTCGGGCATGGGCGTGGTATCCGTGATGCATTCGGGGTTGATTACCACATGCTTAACCTTCTCGCGATGGTATGTATAGGTGATATGCACAAGCCCGTCGCTGGTTTGAATCACGGCCGGGTAGATGAACTGCCCATCATCTTTTTCAGGTGAATCAAGCACCATTACGGCATCCCAAGCATCGCCATCCTGGCTCACAGCCACATTCAAAATGTGGCGCCCCTTTGATCCGCTTTCCGGTCCGACACTGGTGCCTCCCGCACGTACGGAGTGATTGTAGACGAGCAATTGGCGGCCATCTTTGAGCGTAACGCCATCCAGTCCGGAGTTATTGTTGGGAATTACCAGATATTTCGTCGGGGTCCATGTAAGTCCATAGTCCGTCGATGTGCTGCTGATTACATTGGTACCATCCCTGTCACGGGCGAGTATCTGAAGATGACCGTCCGGGTAGGTCAGGATGCTGGGCTGAATGGCGCCGCTGGAAGCCTCGTTATCGATTTGGCTGGTGAACATCCATGTAGCGCCGTTGTCCGTACTGCGCTCAGCGTGCATTACCCAACCATCGTTCTCGCGGCTGGAGCCGGCTAAGAGGGAGCCATCCGCCAGTTGGACCGGCTTGTTCTTGACCGGACCGAGAAGGTCAGGATCGTCAGTCCCGCCGAGTTTCGTTTCTTCAGACCATGTGATGCCTCCGTCGCTTGAGGTCTTCATCATACCCCACCACTCCTTGGGAGTCGGGCCCACTTTCCACCAGAAGAGCAAATCGCCGTCAGGCACTTGGTAGATTACCGGATTCCAGCAGGGAATCTCATCGCCGGAGGCAGTGCCGTCATCACCTAGGATAATGGGTTCCGACCATGAGCCGCCGACCGGCTTGCGCTGATACCTAATCACGGTGCCGGGTTCACGTTCACCGGGCCCGCCGAAATAGACAAGCACCAAATCTCCATTGGGTAGCTCTTCTATCGATGAGGCGTGTATGGAGGGAAAGTCAGCTTGTTCATAGGTAAACTCTTCGAGCAAAATCGCCGGGTGGTGGTAATTGCCTGTATTGCAAGCTTGGACCGGAGTCGGTTCCACTGTCGGCTCAACTGTAGGCTCTGCCGTCGGTTCTACTGTCGGCACCACTATAGGCTCTGCCGTCGGTTCTGCAGTGGGCGCCGCTGTAGGCGCCACCGTCGGTTCTACAGTGGGCGCCGCTGTAGGCGCTGCCGTCGGCCCCGCTGTTGGTTCTACAGTGGGCTCCACTGTCGGTACCGCAGTAGGCGCTGCCGTCGGCGTTGATGTCATGTCGCCTGAACAATACTGCGGAAGGAAACTGTTCAATGCATCGAACCAAACAACGGCCATTTTCCCGTAACCCGACTCGTTGGGATGAACCCTATCGTCCATGTCATCCGGATAGCTCAGCGCACTTTCCATGTCGACTACGTTGATTTTGTCTCCGGCGGCGCTACGGGCATCTACCAAACTCTGAAGCTTATTGTTCAGGATCGTGGTTTCCTGTCCTAAAGAGTCGGTGGTATCGCTGCGATTGACAATGCGTGCCAGAATGACCCAGGCGTCTGTACCACTGGTATTTTCCCAGGCATCAATGTTGTCCAGAATTTCATTGATTTCATTCGCTACTCCGTCGGCATCCTGCCCGCTACTGATATCATTGGTGCCAATATGCAGCAGAATAATTTGAGCCGGATTGTCGCCTAGCCAACTATT
>JASFJX010000686.1:0-3056 GCA_050119385.1 Candidatus Thiodiazotropha sp.
CCATAGAGGATGGTGACCATCCAGCCGGCAGCCAGGCCGCGACCAATCAATAGTGCTACCAGCAGGGTGGCGCCGGAGAAGAGCAGCAGTTCATCCAAGAGGGTCAGGATCATTGGCTGCCTCCGGGATTGACAGTGCTGATATAGAGGTCAATATCCTGCAGCTGTGTGGCGATGGTATCCAGGCCGTCGCCTACAGGTGCAATCAGCACGGCGGCTGCGATCAAACCCACCCCAAACAGCGTAGCAGTTACCAGTGAGAGCCCTTCGCTCTTGGGTATCTCCTCTTCGGGGGACTCTTGAGGGGGCGCCTGGTAGAGTAGGGCGGCAACACGAAACAGGTAACTCGCTTCGATCACTGTGGCCAGTAGAAAAACCGCAAGCCCAATCAGATAGAGCGGTTCTGTCTGTCCCGCCAGTTCGCTGATCAGGGTAAATTTCGCCCAAAACCCAGGAAGTGGCGGCATGCCGACCAGAGAGAGGGAGAAGAGCACGAACAGCGCGGCTCCCAGTGGTGCCGCTTTGGCGCTGCCCCGCAGCCTCTGCAAGGCCCCCCCCCAATCCTCTGCCAACATGAATAGGCCCGATTTGATGATCAGATGGTGTATCGCAAGTGCAAGCACGGCCAATATACCCGTACCGTCCGGCAGGGCCATGGCAATGAACATCATGCCGAGTTGGCCGATGGAAGAGAAGGCCAGCATGCGCCGCATCTCCTTGGCGCGCCACGCCGTCAATTCACCGCTGACCACGCCCAGAATACCGAGTATCAGTATTATCTGCGCCGCTTCGGGTTGATGGAAGATCAGCAGCACCAGGCGCAGAATGATCACCAGGGCCAGTTTGGATAACAGGCCGGCGAGAAATGCCGAAAGACGGGTTGAAGCAGTGGCGTAGATTTCTGGCACCCAGGTATTGACTGGGAAGAGTTCTGCCTTTACGCCGACTCCGATCAATATGCTGAGAAATGCCGTGAGGCCGAGTTTGTCGTTCAATTGCTCCGGAGCCAGTTGGGCCAGATGGGCTAGATTGAGGGTGCCAGTCTTGCTGTAGATCAGCGCAATGCCGAACAGGGTCAACACTGAACCTATGCCACTGAGGATCAAGTAACGTATTGTCGCCACATAGGCAGCGCTACTGCCGGATGCGCTGACCAGCCCGAAAGTGGCGACAGCAGCCAGTTCGTAAAAAACATAGAGATTGAACAGGTCTCCAGAGAGGGCTAGCCCCGTGGAGGCAGCCACCAGTAACAGCATCAGGGCTTGGCGCCTGGCGCTATCCTGGTCGAGTTTAAATGGCCAGCAGATGAGTCCGAGCAACTGCACAGCAAAGGCGAACAGCAGAGCGAGTGAGTCTATGTAGAGATTGATGCCCAAGGGTGGGGCAAATCCACCAATGGCAATAGAGGTGGGTTGTACCGAACCATGTAACCAAATATCGGCAATTATCCAACAGCCGTAAATCAGGATGATTGGTCCGGTCCAGAGGCCGATCGCAATCGAACTACGCATCACGATTGGCAACAGGAAGGCGCCAAGCAGGGGTAGCGCAATAGTCAGCACCAGATCAGCATTCATGGCGCATTCCCTCGCATATCGATCTGATCAGCGGGCATGGGTGGTAGTGGGCGCTCGCCCAGGGGTGCCTCCTGACTCACATCTCTTGCGGCACCCAGAGAGGCGGCGATCTCACTATCCATACGTTCAGCTGCCTCTTTTCGGTCCAGTGTGGCATAACGTTGACGGATTCGGACCAGCAGGCTCACCGCCAGGGCCTGTATGCCGACACCGATAACAATAGCGGTAAGCACCAGGGCCTGAGGCACCGGATCAACCATGGCAGCAGGCTCTGCCAGAGAGGTGAGGATTGGTGCTACCGCATCCCAGCGATAACCCGCCAATACCAACATCAGATTTGCGCCGGCTTCCGCAATGACCAGGGCCAGCACCATGCGAAACAGGTGCGACGACATGACGACACCGGCCAGGCCGATGGTGATCAATCCTATGGCGGTGATGTATAGAATCAATTCAGGATTGAGTAAGGCGATCATTGTGGCGCCTCTGTCTGTATCAGGCGGGATAGCAGGCTTGCCAGTTCGGCGCCTACTTTCAGGCCGACCGCCAGATAGAGCAGCGGCAAGGTACCGGCCGAGATGAGTTGACCCAAGGCATTTTGTACCAATAGAGGTTGCAGAAACGCCTTACCCTCCAGCATTGCCAGCAGGCCGATTAAGATAAAACTGGCGCCGGCGAATCCTTCGATCAGGTTCAAGGTCGTATGCTGTAACCTGGCGCCTGGACGAGCCAACAGGGGCAGGAAGAAGGCCGCAGCCAGAATGACGCCCCCCTGGAAACCGCCGCCTGGCGTCAAGTGGCCGTGTAAGATGATATAAAACCCGACCGTTAGCATCAGTGGAAAGAGAATTGAACCGCCTGTATGCAAAACAAAACCACCTTTGGTCTGAGTGCCGGCGGTGGTATATCGGCGTCCCAACACCAGACCGGCGGACACTGCGGCGGCAAAAAGTATCGATAGCTCTCCCAGGGTGTCGATGGCGCGGTACCCCAGTACGACCGAAGTGACGATATTTGTAGCCCCGGTCTGTCGTGGTGCATGGGCCTGGATTTCGGTGCCGATGAGCATCGGCGGAGTGCCGAAATCGAGTCCGCCGGCAACCGTCAGCAACATGAAGCCCAAGCCTCCGGCAAATAACAGTCCGGTGAGATTACCCATTTTTACCCTCCGCATCACGACTCAGCAGGTTGTGCTTCACTTGCTTACTGTCTATCTGCCACAGGCCCAAGCGACGCAATGCGAGTGCCAGGATCAGGCTGCTCAATCCAACCCCCACGGCTGCTTCCGTCATGGCAACATCCGGAGCTCTCATGAGCACAAAGACAAGTGCCAATCCTAGGGATACAACCGAGGCAGCGGCGACAGCGGCGATATGATTCTTTACCAGTAATACCAATATCGCAGCACTCAGCATCATCAACGCCAGGAGTAGTAATATCCAGACTTCAATGTCACTCATGTTTGATCCTGTCCGGAAGC
>JASFJX010000687.1:0-3039 GCA_050119385.1 Candidatus Thiodiazotropha sp.
ACCCGCCATATCGTTTTTCGCATCGATCGCGTCATGGCCGATGTTCATGGCATAACGGAAAACATTGGCGGAGAAGCAGCTTTGCACCGCCTCCAACTCGGCAAACTTGTTGGAAAGATCTTTTGCGCCGGTAAAATCGATTGTGTTGCCGTCATAGAGTGAATTAACACCGTAGAGCGTGCCGCTGCTATCGATCGAAAGGCCGTTGTGATCAACTGTGATATGGCGACCTGAGGCATCGAAGTCCTCGAAAGTGAAACCGAGGGGGTTGATGATCTCATCGTGGCAGAATGAGCAAGGCTCGTTTTTGGTGATCTCTGCAATGAATTCACGTGTTGTGATAACCTGGCCATCGAGTTCCTGCATTAATTCTTCCATTAATTCCAGGCGCAAGTCAGGGATGCTGTCATCCGGCTGCGGAATATCCTGGCACAGTATGCGTAAGCGCACATTGGCAGCGCGCTTGATCGGCGAGCTCTTTGTCAGGTCCGCTTCATTGGCCAGGAAAGCGCCGCTGGTCATCAAACCACCACGATTCGCGCTGGTGGAATCCACCCTGATGAAATCATTCGGATCGCTGCTGTCAGTGCCGACACTACCCAGGCCGTAGTAATTGGCCAGCGCATTGTTCGCCAAAACATAGTCGGCGCTGAACAGGTCGGTGAAACCCTGGCTGTCGTCGTAGAAGACATGGGTAAAGAAGGCCTTGACCTCCGCTGCCATGGCTTCAGCCACCTCAGTTGTGAAGTCCGGGAACAGGTTGCTGTCCTTCTGTGCTTTAGCCACTTCATCGCTGCCTAGCCACTGTGCGGCAAACACACCCATATGCTCCTTCGCGCTATCGGTAGCCAACAGGCGAGCTATCTGTTGTCGCACCTGATCCTCGGTTGAGAGTTCGCCGTTTGCGGCGGCGCTTAGCAGTGTGTCGTCGGGTGTTGAACCGATGATGGTGTAGCTGAGGAAACCGGCCAATTCGTAATCACTGAGGACATAGGCGTCACTGTCCAAGGTGCTCAGATCGGTGCCAGCTCCAACATACGGTACCGACGACGCCACACCCGAGACGGTGGTAGACTGCACATAGAGGTTGCGGTCATCGCCGTCCTGGTAGTAGTCGTTGGTGAAGTGGATCTGCACCTGGTGGGACCCCTCATAACCGATGAGGTTGAATTCATAGGTCGTATAAGTGCTACTGCTGACTGTCGTTGTCGCTACGACACTGCCGTCTATGGCAAGCTCCATCTCCGGCCAGACCCCTTGAGCGTCGTCGCCTTTCATGCTGATCTGGAACAGTGCGTCATCGGCGAGCGTAAACGTATGCTCGATATAGCCGTTGCTCCAGATGTTCCAGGCGGTACCATCGGCGCCACCGGCGGACTTAGTCTCGAAATCGGCGCCGTTGACGGACACTTCGTCGGTTGCGCCACCACTGCCGCCGCCCATATTCTGCACAGAGGTGCCAGCCTCTGATCGATAGAGGAAGCGTGGCGAACTCAACAGTGCTGTAATGCCGAGTTCGAGACCTATGTTGATGTCACCCCCCGTTAGGCTGCTATCAAAAACTGCTTGATAGCTGGTGAGTTCCGCCGATGTCAAGGGACGCCGAAAGACGCGGGTTGCGAAGTCGCTGAAAAAGAGGGTCTGACACGCCTCATAGCTCAGGCTCGTGCAGTCAACTACGCCCTGGAAGTTGCGCTCTGCAGACCAGGCCGCTACCTTTTGGGCCACCGCCAGATAAGCGTCCGCGTGGCTTTCGGTCACCGATGTGAAGGCGTTGTTGGTATAGCCCTCTATCAAGGTATCGAAAGGGATACTACCAGCGATATCGAAATCGATGCCGACCAGATCTTCGATACTATTCTGATACTCCACACGGGTCAGAAGTTTTAGCTCTCGCGGACCGTAGGTAGTGTCTTCACCACAGGCCAGGGGTTCGGGTGTTGGGGTTGGCTCCGGTGTCGGAGTCGGATCAGGTGTTGGCGTTGGCTCCGCTGTTGGCGTTGGCTCTGTTGTTGGCGTTGGCTCTGTTGTTGGCGTCGGCTCTGTTGTTGGCGTCGGCTCTGTTGTTGGCGTTGGCTCCGCTGTTGGCGTCGGCGTCGGCGTCGGATCATCATCTGATCCCTCACCGTTCACAGTAAACGTAACTGGCAACGAAGAGCCACCTGGACTAGCAAGAAAGCCGAAATCCGTTGATTCGCCGGGGGCTATCACATCGTTGTATCCTACACTCTCCACGACATATTGGGTGCCGATGTGGGAGACGATGTTAGCCTGCCAGATCTGTGTAATCTCGAAGTCTGCGTCGAAACTTACAGTCCAGCCGTTGATCTCGCTTGAGCCGGTGTTGCTAATGAAGACCTTGGCCTGGAAGCCGGCGCCCCAATCATTGATATTTTCCATCGTCACCTGGGCACTGGAGAGTGCCTGGGTAGTTATGCTGAGTAGTAGAACTGCGATGAAAAAGGGTAGACTTACCAAGGTGTGCTTTGAAGTTAGAAGCTTTCTGTTCTTCCTAAACATCATAAAACTCCTCATTGAGCTTATTGTTTTTGCCTATTGGCTACTTGCACTCGGATAATTATTGGCAGACAAAATTATTAATAATTAGATAGAGTAACGATCAGTAATTTAAGTTATATAAGCGGAAACACGCGCTTAACTCGATTATACTGTGGCTCGCTTAATAATTCTTATTCTTAACAAATGTGCTTTTTGCCTTAGGAACCAGGATAGAATAAAAAGCCATCGCAAACTAAGAATCGAGTCACAGTTTATCAAGTTTAGTTATAAAATTAAAAAAATAGACAAGTTTTATAAGATTGTTATTTTTTTGTTGCAAAAATAGGTAGCAATACTCTAAAGGCAATAGTGTTTGTAATGTGCGTGAAACAATTAGGTTATACGCATAGCGTAATCGGGTTGTGATGATAAAAACGTTCAAATAACCCCGTCTCTGACAGAGTGGCAAGCCAACATGTTGTCATTCGACTATTCTGACGAGCCAAGATATAAAATCAAATGTATAGGTGACTACTGGAT
>JASFJX010000688.1:0-3029 GCA_050119385.1 Candidatus Thiodiazotropha sp.
GCCTGTCCCAACCGCTCACCGCGATAACTGCCATCCATTACCCTCTGACACCAGGTTTCATTGTTCAGATACCAAGTGACAGTCTTTCTTAGGCCAGTTGAAAAAGTCTCGTCCGGTGTCCAACCCAGCTGTTGCTGCAACTTTGTCGCATCGATAGCATAACGCTGGTCGTGCCCCGGTCGATCATTGACAAATTTCTTCAACTGATTGTGGGGCCTGTAAGGTGAATCGGGCACCAGTTCATCCAACAGGGCACAGAGCGCATCGATCACTTCAAGGTTACTCATTTCGTTATTACCGCCCACGTTGTAGACCTCACCCGGCCTGCCCGCCTCGAGCACCCGCCAGATCGCCCTGCAGTGATCCTCCACATAGAGCCAATCCCGCACATTACTGCCGTCACCATAGATCGGCAATGCCTCCCCCGCCAAGGCCTTCTGAATAAAGAGCGGGATCAATTTCTCCGGGAATTGATAGGGACCATAATTGTTGGAACAGTTGGTAGTGAGCACTGGTAGACCATAGGTGTGGTGCCAGGCTCGCACCAGATGATCAGAAGCTGCCTTGGAGGCTGAATAGGGAGAGTTTGGTGCATAGGGCGTGGTTTCAGTAAATTTACCCTCGTCACCCAAGGAACCGTACACCTCATCCGTGGAGACATGCAGGAAACGAAATGCCTCTGCCTCTTTCGGCGATAAACCGGCCCAATAAGTGCGCGCACATTCCAGCAGGTTGAAGGTACCGCCAATGTTGGTGTCAATGAAATCAGATGGTCCATCTATCGAGCGATCCACATGGCTTTCGGCGGCGAAGTTTACAATTGCAGTAGGTCTAAAACGGTCAAATATTCCTGTGACCAACGCCCTATCCTGGATTTTGCCTTCTACAAAGTGGTGCCGGGGATCTTTCATGATCGACTGTAGTGTATCCAGATTCCCCGCATAGGTGAGTGCATCGAGATTCACCACCTCAACATCTCGCCTACTCAACAGGTGATGCACAAAATTACCACCGATGAAACCGGCCCCCCCGGTCACTATGATCGCCTTCATGCCATTATTATCAGTAAATTCAATGAATTAAACAGAAAACCTTGAAAATATCAAAGCAGCATTATACAAAGAACGGATTATACTAACATAATGTTTTTTATATTGTTATTTAGCAATATATATAGCGCCCTTTGCGGGCACTCTCAGTACAATTATTGAATCTTATCTCATAACGCCTTCTCACGGCGCTTGATATGCACCCACCCCAGGGTATCCAGGATAATAGGATTCACTGCAATGCCTTATCCACCCCTTCCCACTTTCAAAAATACAATATACATCGAAGTCAAAATACATATCATTTTGTTACAGGCAGAGAACCTGTAGATGGAAGGCAACTAATTAGGAGTAATTATTTGTACTTTACAACCCTCTTTGCCATTCAGCACGAAAGCTTGTCGAGTCAGGATGCGTGAGTGCGCCACGAACCTGAGTCAACAGCCGTTCCCTATCCTTATCCAGTATTCCTTTAAGAATCAGATAATTCGATGCGTGATCACTACGGAATATTGTCCGTTCGAGTTTGAGTGCTGATAAAAGCAACTCCATTTCCTCAAGCAATTGACGTAGATTCAACATTTCGAATTCTCCGGCGTAGCCCTGCAGCAGGCGCTGTTGACCCTTCGGGAAGCTAACAACCAGTGTGGCGAGATATTCGGGTTGCGATTCGTTCATGAGCGAAGCTGAATTTAGTGCATGCTGTTCGGTATAGCGTAGTCCTCCTAGACCATTCAGTATCATTACCGAGCGTTTTATTCCTGCCTGCTGAAGTTTCACCAGTGCATCCAGTGATGACTGCCATGTCTCGCCCTTGTTGACCCGCTCAAGTACTTGGTCATCGCCGGTTTCGCAGCCAATATAAACTAATTTTAATCCCATCTGACGCAGCATCTGCAATTCTTCAATGGACTTATTTTTGATGTTCCGCGGTAGACAGTAAGCCGATACACGTTGAATATCGGGCAGATATTCATTAATGGCTTGCATGATATCGTGTAGTCGACGATATGACAGTGTCATCGCATCCCCGTCAGCAAGAAACACCCGCCGCATTGGGATTTTCATGCCAGCGAACTGTTGTAATTCGTTACGGATCGTTTCAATAGATTTAGGTTTGAATTTCTTTTGTGGATCCGTATACATTTCACAGAAAGTGCAATTATTCCAGGAACAACCATTGGTGACCTGCATGATCAATGACTCTGCCTCACTGGGTGGACGGAAAACGGGCTCTATGTAGCTGAAAAACATAATCTGCGGGCTCTTCCCCAATATATGAACAATCACAAAATACCCGGTTATTCGTCCATACGCAAAGCTATTCCTGAACAAAATATCTGCTTGTACTCCTACCCTATTCTGCTAATTTCCCAGATTAAGGGGTAACCCTTATATAAACCATTATTTAAGTACAGTTATATTGCGCTGCAGCAACCTGGTATAATACAATTTTGTCATGATATTGTTCCGCCATGCCCTTATCATCCGCTTTTACACGCAAACCCCTACATACTCGCAGACTGATACTTCAAGGCTATCACCGAAACGATGGCCTTCTGGATGTCGAGGGTCATCTGGTCGATACCAAGCCATTCAACATATCGAATACCGATCGTGGCGGCCAAATTCGTGCAGGGGAATCACTACACGAGATGTGGGTTCGATTGACCCTGGATCTTGATCTCCAGATCGTGGATGCCGAAGCCGTCACCGACTGGGCACCGTTCGACCATTGCCAGGGTGGAACCCGTACATTCCAAAATCTCATTGGAACCCAAATCGGTCCTGGCTGGAACAGACGTGTCCGAGCGATTCTTGGTGAAACTAAAGGCTGCACCCATATCACGGAAATGCTGGCACAGATGGCAACCACTGCTTTCCAGACATTGAATAGCCTGCAAAATAATGGTCAACCCCAAAAAGACAAACAAGGAAAACTTGGGATTCTGGATAGCTGTTTCGCTCTGGCATCCGATA
>JASFJX010000689.1:0-3026 GCA_050119385.1 Candidatus Thiodiazotropha sp.
TTCCTTCCCGGTCAAAGCGCTTGACAGCCAGAGCGGTTTTCCCTGATAAAACGCCAAGTTCAGGCAATCCGGCTATTTCATCCAGGGGGACCAGCTTTGCCTCAGAAACGGGAATCCCAATCTCTCCAGCCCAGTGGAGCATCGCCCATTCATTTTCCGGCACATGGGTAAAATTCTGGGCGGGCAGTTTGATAATCCAGTCGCCTCCCACACCGTTGGCCGGGATGGTCAGCCCCCCCGTGCTTTCCGCCAGCGCCGAGAATTTTAACTGTACTCCAGCCAGTGAGAAGCGGTAGGGCTGGCTGCCAGAAGCAGACATCTCTTCCGGTGCTTCGGTCTCGGCCATGACCCCCCTGCCCTCAAACGGCTTTATGACCACGGCTCCAGGAAGGTCTTCTCCCAGAAGTTCGATCAGCTTAAATTCTCGTGCAGGCTTGATCCCGCCGCGCGCCGCCAGGTATTCGCGCAAATGCCCCTCAGGCAGGAGGTTTGAGAAAAAGGCGGGCAGCCTGGTTTGAAAGGGCCGGGTTTCAGGAATAATATCGCCTGACGCGGTAATGAATGATTGGCTTAAAACCGGGCGATCCGGATCATTCAGATAGTCGTCTTCAAAGGCAAAAAACGAGCGGTCGCCTGTGAGCAAGGTAAGCTTGCCCACGCTTTTGTCTCCCAAGCGAACATCCAGAATATCCGTCATCCGCCCTCCTCTTCGTCAAGCCGCCATTTCGGCTTTTGCATATCCTCGCCGGAGAGGATCGCCCGGATGACGGGGAGCATCGCACGGGGCACCAGAACGAGTTCCTGGTCAAGCAACCGGGCCATATCTTCCACCGTGGACAGACGCGGGTCCGCACCGCCTTTTTCAATCTTAGAGATATGGCTTTGCGGCAGGCCGAGCTTGCGTCCAAGCTCCGATTGCTTGAGCTTTTTGTTCTGGCGAGTCTGTCTGAGCTGCTTTATAATCTCATTCATAAATATATGCTAATACATATTTATACATATGAAAATATGTTATTGCATATGTTTGTATGATCACACACTGTGGGTACCTGATACCGCACCTATTCGTATCCCCCCATCTCCCATAGAAATAGTCACTATGCTATCTAACGCCTATTTTTATGGTCACTCCTCTTTACCGATACTCAATATCCTGCTATTAGTGACTTATATTATGGTCTTTAAATACTCTAATGACCACTTGGGTAGTCATTCTGTATCAGGTGTGAATAATGTCAAAACAGCGAACCTATTCCAGATATGCGAGGCAAGCCGCTATCCTGATGGGGGAGCAGATCAGGCTGGGGCGCAAACAGCGTCAATGGACGGAGAAGTCCCTCGCCGACCGGGCGGGCATCTCCAGAGCCACACTGCAAAAGATCGAAAAGGGTGAAATGAGCTGTGCCATTGGACTGGTCTTTGAGGTCGCGGCGCTCGTCGGCGTGAACTTGTTTGAGTCTGAGTCACGCGCCCTTTCCATGCATATTGAACAGACGCGGGACAAGATCGCGCTGATGCCACAACGCATAAAGCTAAAGAAAAAGGCCATTTACGATGACTTCTAGGATGGAAAAAGAAGCCTATGTCTGGATATGGTTGCCCGGTGAAACCAGGCCGGTGGTGGCCGGACGGCTTGAAGCTGATGATAATCATGGCCGCGGAAACATCAGGATGATGCTAACTGGTCGCGCAAGGCCATGGTCTCGGCGCTTACGTTGCTTGGCCTTGATGACATGATGGCGCGTTATGCCAGTTACGAAACCCTGGCAGAGATTATTCGCCATAGATTTACCGATCCGAAGGAGACACTCAAAGAGCTGTTCTCCCGACTTGTTTTTAATATTTTGTGCGGCAATACGGATGACCACGCCCGAAACCACGCGGCCTTTTGGGATGGGCATGACCTCTCCTTGACACCCGCCTATGACATCTGCCCGCAAGGCCGGACCGGTAACGAGGCGTCACAGGCTATGCTGATATCGGGCAACAACAACCTCAGCCAGCTTAAAACCTGTCTCGAAGCAGCAAACCATTTCCTACTTTCGAAAGACGATGCCCGTGCCATCTTCGTCCATCTGACAGAAACGATTGAACGGCATTGGGATATGGTCTGCAAAGAAGCTGAATTAAACCAAGCGGATAAGAAGCTTTTTTGGGGAATGCAGTTTCTAAATCCATTCTCGACTGAACAATAGTGATCGCTTTTTAAAAAAGCCTATTGATCCAAACCCTATCAAGGAGATCTTTTTTTTATTAAATTCCCAAAGATCTGGAACTAGAAACATTCGGGCTAGCCACACAGGAAAATCCATGCAGTATAAATGCGAACGGCCCGGAAAAACTGCCAGTAATGACAATGTTTCCGGGCCGTCTGCCAAGTTGGTAGCGGGGGCTGGATTTGAACCAACGACCTTCGGGTTATGAGCCCGACGAGCTACCAGACTGCTCCACCCCGCATCAAGGAGGGGGCATACTACCCGTGTTACAACCAGATGGCAACCCCGAATCAACTATTCTGAAATTATAACTCTAAATCCAGGTTTCGAATGGAAAAAAACTCCTAAAATAGTAAGCAATATAATCCCAATGGTGGAGGATATTAGACTTCTCAATGGTTCGGATACCACTTTTAGAAAAGCTATAAATCCCTACTAATGTTGAGCTAATAACCTAGCCCCAATCCAATATGCTCACAACCGGGAATAATCTTTCTGGGTCCATGAATCTCGGCAGTCCGTTTTAGCTCCGCCACTGATGCTATCCTTAATTTAAACGACTTTATGATTAAACCTGAGTTGTTAAATCAGCCAGCTTTTAAGTAGCCCATGGACTATCGTTTCACAGACCTGGTCGATATCGAGGCATTTCGCAGCATGCTGAAGGCGTTCTATGAGGCCACCGGCATCCTGCACGGACTGGTCGATACCGATAATAATGTCATCAGCGCGATTGGCTGGGAGGAAGCTTGCACTGATTTCCATCGTGCCAATCCTATCTGCAACGAACGTTGTGAGCAGAGCAACCTG
>JASFJX010000690.1:0-3022 GCA_050119385.1 Candidatus Thiodiazotropha sp.
ACATGGCACCGCCTGACGACATGGCACCGCCTGACGACATGGCCCCGCCTGACGACATGGCCCCGCCTGACGACATGGCCCCGCCTGATGACATGGCCCCGCCTGATGACATGGCCCCGCCTGACGACATGGCCCCGCCTGACGACATGGCCCCGCCTGACGATATGGCACCGCCTGACGACATGGCACCGCCCGAGGATGAACCCCAACCAGAAGATGATACACCGTCAGAGGATGAAACTCCGCCAGAGGATGAAACTCCACCAGAGGATGAAACTCCACCAGAGGATGAAACCCCGCCAGAGGATGAAACCCCGCCAGAGGATGAAACCCCGCCAGAGGATGAAACCCCGCCAGAGGATGAAACCCCGCCAGAGGATGAATCCCCATCAGAGGATGAATCCCCACCGGAGGATGAAACCCCACCAGAGGATGAAGCCCCATCCGATGACAATGATGACTCCTCTGACGACGACAATGTCGACGACGATGATTCCCCTAACGACGACGATGACTCCCCTGACGACGACAATGCCGACGACGATGACTCCCCTGACGACGACAATGTCGACGACGATGATTCCCCTGACGACGACAATGCCGACGACGATGATTCCTCTGACGACGACAATGCCGACGATGATGATTCCTCTGACGACAATGCCGATTCCGATGATGATCAGGTATCCACCAGTTCGTGGACTTCGGGTGTCTGCGGTGACGGTACAGCGGTCTACCTGCTTGACTCAGGTACTTTGTTTGAATCGGATGGCTCCTATGAGGCCAGCTCGACCGATGAGAGTGCTATCTGTGTAACCGGTACAAGTACTGAGCTGACGCTGAACAATCCCACGATCAGCACGACCGGTGATACTTCGTCATACGACAGTAGCAGCTTCTACGGTCTGAATGCCGCCGTTCTCAATTATGATGGTGGCAATCTAACGATCAACGGGGGCACAATCTATTCCACCGGAGAGGGCGCCAACTCAGTATTCGCTTACGGTACAGGTACGATAGAGGTTTCGGATATGACAATGGAAGCGACAAACACCGGCGCTCATGCTATCTTTGCCGCGGGCGGAGGCACCATAATCGTTAACAATGTGGATGCAACCACCTACGGAAGCCGGGGCTCAGTGGTCGGCACCGATCGAGGCAGTGGTACCATCGTAGTTAATGGTGGTAACTATACCGCTTCCGGCGTACGTTCGGCCGGCATCTATTCCACCGGCGTAATCACTGCCAGCGACGCGACTTTCTCAGTCACCAATGCCTCGGTCGTCGTGGTCGAAGGCAGCAACATCGTTTCGTTGGATAATGTGACGCTCAATGCGACATCCGATCGCGACGTGCACCGCGGTATTTTTCTCTACCAAAGCATGTCGGGTGATGCAGATAATAGCGAATGCGGTGTCGGTGCCTGTTTTACCATGACAGGAGGGACCTATAACTACGACGATTCCAGCAATTCCTCATCGGATATCACATCAAACTGCTCTGCATTCGTCGTCTCCAACCAGACTGCATTTATCGAGCTAAACGATGTCGAGATTAACAATAGCTGTCCGACGCTATTGCTTTCTGCGCTGAATACCAACTGGAACTATAAAGGCGGTACTGCCACCTTAATAGCATCAGGAGAAACTCTGACGGGTGATGTGGTCGTCGACGATGTAAGCACCGCCGACATTAGCCTAGAAACCGGCAATAGCGGGCCATCGGTGCTGACCGGTGCAATAAACGCTGATAATACTGGGTCGAACGTCACTTTGACATTGGATACCGACAGTCAGTGGGTGGTCACTGGCGATTCGTACCTGAACTCACTCACTAACGAGGATTCTACCAATAGTAACATCTCTTGTGAGACTTCCGGTTGCAAGGTGTATGTTGATGGTGTTGAGATAGACATCCAGTGATCGCTATTTAGCGCTAACTAGTGCCCGTCCAGAAATGAGGGGTTCTTTTCTACCCCTCGGCGCCAGACGGCTGTCTTTCTCCGACGCCCCAATCGCAAATCCGTATCTGAAAGATGACCCTGGCACAGTCACCCTGTTATCGGATGAAGCATTCGGACCAGAAAACAATATGAGAACATGAACTTACGTGCTATCAGATAAAATCTACTCCTGTAATTGTGATCATCTTCTTGAGCAATTTGCTCTACGCACGCAAAGGCAGAGGGGTAATTAAGAAGGCTTTGAAACGAACTCACATTGGGATAGAAATAGGATAAGAGAGTGTAGAGTATTAAGTAAGTACAGCAGGGGCCTGCAATCAGCTTAACTCAATAAGGATTTATCACTATTAACTCGTTTTTATATAACTTAGATTAACGAATCAATCAAGTTTATTAATGTGATTGATATCTAACATCTCCGCGATCGCAATTAGGATAATAATTCCTGAATTTCACCCTAAGTGCAATTCCCTCTGCATGGAAAATAAGTTTAGCAAGGAGATCAAAATGAAAAAAAATCCCCGCCTATCCAGCCTGTTTCTAGTGAGTCCCCTGATCTTAGCGATGAATGAATCACTGGCTTGGGAAAATATGCCGGATGATACAGTCAATTACTACAATAGTAATGGCTTCATGCCAACAGCTGAATATCAGACAAACAGCTATTATGACTCTTCATCTGATGATATGGCTCCGCCCGATGATATGGCTCCGCCCGATGATATGGCTCCGCCCGATGATATGGCTCCGCCTGATGATATGGCCCCGCCTGATGATATGGCCCCGCCTGATGATATGGCCCCGCCTGATGATATGGCCCCGCCTGATGATATGGCCCCGCCGGACGAGATGACTGAGTCTGATGATATGGCCCCACCTGATGAGATGGCTGAGTCTGATGATATGGCCCCGCCTGATGAGATGACTGAGTCTGATGATATGGCCCCGCCTGATGAGATGGCTGAGTCTGATGATATGGCCCCGCCCGATGAGATGGCTGAGTCTGATGATATGGCCCCGCCCGATGAGATGGCTGAGTCTGATGATATGGCCCCGCCC
>JASFJX010000691.1:0-3022 GCA_050119385.1 Candidatus Thiodiazotropha sp.
TTGTCAGGGCCGGTTACAAGCTGCTGGGCCTGGAAACCTATTTCACCGCCGGTGAGAAAGAGGTGAGGGCCTGGACCATTCCGATGAGCGCCACGGCGCCCCAGGCGGCAGGTGTGATCCACACGGATTTTGAACGGGGCTTCATCCGTGCCGAAGTCGTGGCCTACGAGGATTTCGTCAACTGTAAAGGAGAGCAGGGGGCAAGAGAGGCCGGCAAGTTGCGTTCTGAGGGCAAGGAGTATGTGGTCAGGGATGGGGATGTGATCCACTTCCGATTTAACGTCTGATATTGACAGAGGGGTATGGCATCAGTATATTCCACGCCCTCCGCAACAACTTCTGGCAAGGTAGCTCAGTTGGTTAGAGCACAGCACTCATAATGCTGGGGTCGGCAGTTCGAATCTGCCCCTTGCTACCATACGAAAAAGGCCTGACGTGCGTCAGGCCTTTTCTTTTACTCCGATGTCAGTGCGGCGCTGATGAGCTTTTAGCAGTTTATTTGGCAGTATCCTTGTTAACCTTATCGGACTTGCCATCACTCTCCCACCAGGCTTGCGCCCGAGCACGGTCAAAAGGTGGAAGAAGAGCTACTTGAATATCCGCATCGCTGAGCGCGGGGAAAATCGTGCGAAATGCATTAAGATCCTCCTCCATGTGATCAGATAATTCCACATCAAATGTACTTTTTGCAAAGCCTGTGACAGCTTGATCTACTAAAGGAATCAGGGGGCCTGCGCGAAACTCCCCATCCTGGCGAGCTCTGGTAACACCGCGCGCCCGTCCCAGATAGGTTACTGTATTGGGTTTGGCTTGGATATCGGCTCGGTTTTTAAGATATGCAATTGTGAGCTGATTATAGGACTGTAGTGATTTGATCTTTGTGGAATATAGAGCCGAGGTGAATCTTTTGATGGGTGTCCGATGATTGGTTAAGCCCTGAAGATACCATGCTATGAGGTTGATGCCGATGGCATTGGTCGTATGAAGGAGATTCACATGAAGTTAAAGAATGGCATTTTAACTGTCTCATTAGACTTTGAGCTGTATTGAGAATAAGCCATCGGGTAAAACCATTATTCAAAGAAGAATTAAAAAAATCGGGTTCTTTCGTCTGTTGATGTTCCGTTGGCTCTTACCCAAATCAATTTGGCAGTTTTAGCCTATTCATGTATTTCGAACACTGAACCGACTTTTCTATAGCCGAGTTTTTCGTAATAAGCGTCTTCATCGGATAGAGCGTAAACGGTCAAATTCATAAAATCACTTTTAACCTTGGATATGAGTGTTCTTCCAATTTTCCGGTTCCTCATTTCCGGTACCACAAAAAGCTCACTAACATAGAGAGCAAAGCCATCATCAAGAAGCGCCCTCAAGTACCCGGAGAACTTGTCATCTTCGTAAGCAACATATGTGATGCTTTGCCGTAGTCTCTTTCTGTATTTATCTATAGATTCCTTATTCGTAAACATCTCCCAATTGGGATCTTCTTTAATTGCTGCAATCACAGCATCTTCATATTCATGCTTGTATCTAAGTATTTCCATGCGTAGTGCTTCGACTTAGGCGGTTAACAGTTATATCAATAAGCCCCGTTGTATCGTTACACATTTATGGTAGGCCCTCTATATAAATCTTATATTTAGGTAACCCAGCAATAACCCAGGGCGGCCATCAATTAAAGCCTAACCGCCCATTTTTCTTTCGTGCCGAGCCGTGTTCTGGCAATAGCTGAAACACCGGTATACGAAAAAGGCCTGACGTTCGTCAGGCCTTTTTATATTTATTCAATGTCAGTGCGGCGCTGAATTAGGTTGTTTCAGTGCTGCTCCAGGCTAGCTGGATTTGGGTGCTGCGTCTGATCTCGGTCAGTCTCCCCCCGAATTCCTGGATGTTATCATCCAGTAGGCTGGTCAACTCGAGTTTAGCTTCACGATCATCGACTAATTCCAGGCGTTTCTTGCGCAGTCTATCGAGTTCCAGACGGCGCTGAACATCTCTGAGATAGATTACGTTGGGGGCAAAAGGCTGGTTCAGATTGGCTCGCAACTCTTTACTTGTCTGCAGGATCTGTTTATCCAGTTGGTATATCTCATTACTGAGATTGTTGATTACATCCAACTGCTCATCCCAGATGGCAAACAGGTTGTCGACCCCCTCTTCGACCCAATTTTTGATTTCCTGTAGGTGCTGTTCCTTCAGCATCTCCAAGACATGGGTGTCAGACATGGAAAGAATGTGTTCGAAAACCTCCAACCAGCTCTCTTCCCGGTCGTTGAAAAGCTTGTCCATATAATAGAGCATCAGTCCCACGGGTTCTGTGTAGTCGTAGCCTGAGTAGGACTGGCTTACCGTATGCATGATATCGGCAAAATGGACAGCGGTGGCGATGAAGGCTTCATCGTCCTCCGACTGGATACCCTTGGCATAGATTCTGGTTAGTCGGTTGAGCATACGAGTATAACCGTCATCCTCGATCCGGTTCTTTTCTGAACGGATGAAACAGGAGATTTCGGTCAAAAGTTCACGCAGCTGGGTGACATCCAGGTCTCTATGTTTGCGTTCGAGCATCGACTCCAGATAGTCGAAATACTGCTTCACGATCTTGCACACCTCATCTTGAGTCATGACCGGAAGTCTCTCGACAGAACCGATCCTGAAAGATAGAACTTCCCGGTTCGTTGGATCAGATTGATCTAGGTCCTGATAGAGCTTGCTCATAGCCTGGATATATTCCCAAAAAACCCACATAATTACTAGATAAATTATATTAATATTTGCTTATGTATCAAGCACTTTTACATAATATTTTGTGATATCACATATCACAAAATCATATCGGCTTTCTTATCAACAACTTGAGGTCTGGGATTGAATTTGGGGAGGTTGCATCCTTGGGTGAATCTGAAAATCGGGTAATTTTATTTCATTTCACTTAGAATGGAGCGCTTGGCCTGATAGCTAGATGTAAAAAACAAGATCAGATTGCATTGAGGGGAATCATGATTGGTTGTAAAAACAAAGG
>JASFJX010000692.1:0-3017 GCA_050119385.1 Candidatus Thiodiazotropha sp.
CATGCAGGCCGCAGCGGTAGCGAGTTGGCTGGACGCCAGTTGGCGGCGATGCATCGTTTCAGTCAGCCGAGTTATGGTTGGTTCCGGGACAATACGATTGGCTCCACGCCACAGGAGAACCAATCCAGTGATGATTGGATCGATTTCTGGCGCGAACACCGACTCGGTTTTCAGTTGCGACTTGCCGAAGGGAACGGCTACGGTGGCACCCTGCAGCGTAAGGGTGAACACCTGTTGGATTGCTTCCATGTGCTCATCGACCACCAACCGCAACCGTCACTGTTGCATGGGGATCTGTGGGGTGGGAATCTGGCCTACACAAGCGAGGGTGATCCTGTCATCTTCGATCCGGCCGTTTACTATGGAGACCGGGAGGCGGATCTGGCGATGACCGAACTATTTGGTGGTTTCGACAACCGTTTCTATGATGCCTACCGGGAGGCCTGGCCCCTGGCGCCAGGCTACTCGACCAGGAAGCTGCTCTATAACCTCTACCATATCCTGAATCACCTCAATCTTTTCGGTGGCGGCTATCTGGGGCAGGCATTGTCGATGATCGATCGGCTCTTGGCTGAGGTATAGCTCGAACCTTTCATCCTGGCGCGATAATCGCGTTTAGTACTTTGCTTCGGATTAACAGTGAAAGCACCGAATACTATGAGTATCCATGTGATGATGGTTGGTTGAATGGTTTGTCCTCCTATCTTTTTTTGCTATCTCATCAATTGCTTGGTTTTGGTGCCCGCTAAAGTGGGGGAGATTCAAAGTACGCTATGCGTTGCTTGTTAAGAGTTTGTCCTTGCATACTGGGAGACGATGCCAGTCCATGTTTTTTCAATCTCTGGTAGCAACTTTTGAAAAGCTGCTTTTTCGGTCGATACACGTAAATCATCAACTGCACTGGAGGTGCTCCATACACTCGCGTTTTTACTTTCTTTGGAAGTGGCTTCAGATAGGCCAAATAGATATTCTGTGCGGACATCAAAAAAAGCTGCTGACACGGTTGTGGTGACTGTAACCTGTTTATTTTTAAGGAAGCCTAAGGATATTGCATTAAGCGGCGCAAACTTTTGCTCGCCTGCATGAAAAGAAGTGTCAAAAGTGTAGATAAGGAGAATGTCTGCTTTGAGGCGCGCAGACGCCTCTCTCAGTGATTTAATTGAATCAAGGTTTGAAGGCAATAAGATTCGGTTTAAGGGGGCTATGCCTGCAATATTTGGAAGTTTGGAAAGCCTCTCGAAATCCTCTTCGGACTCTACCTCCCTGGTAGTGACCACACTATATCGTCCAGTGCCAAAGCTACTTACTTTATATGATTGATATCCTGGTGCCTGGATTCTCGCAACAGATATGTTTGCAGGGAAAGACGCTGCCGGTTGTATTGACATCAATTCGGTTATATCAGATTCAGCTAATTTACTTAGCTGAACACTACCGCCTGGAGTCGTATAGGATGCACAGCCTCCCAAAAAAATTAAAGCAACGACAGATAATACCCTAAAAAAAGTCATTTCTACTCCTGATCTTGAATTCCTGGTAACGCTGCATTCATCGGCTTTTCAGCTGTTATGTGTTGATATGTGAAATATTACCTTTCTGTAGAATAAGGGTCTTCGGACAAAATGTACGAACGTAAATCTGCTTTACATGGATGATTATTCAGCCACTCGCGTATATTTCTTGCTTTAGTGTAGGTTTCCTCACCAAACTTCTCCTTGTATAGATCTGAAAACGTGAGTCGTGTGCTGTTTTGTCTAATAGATTTTTGCCATTGAGAAGTAAATAACTTGTTTAGTGAACCCGCTAGCTTATGCTTCTTTAAATATTCCCATTCGCCACTATCGAGCCATACCCCACCAACACTAGCGCTATAATCTAGATAGTGGTCAGTATCATGAGAGATCCGATATTTCTGCATAATTGTGCCAGAAATGGGACAGAGCAACGCTTTTTTAGTATCTTCTACTTCAAGCAAAACGTTTTGTTTAAATATATGCTCAGGATTTCGTTCTTTCCACGTTATGTAGTCTTCTATCAGCAACCAACTCCCCCCGCAATCTTTGCAAGTATGAGCGCGAAATAGATCATCTAAAAAACTTGGATTTAAATTAGTGCCGCCACAGCTTGGACATCTCATTTTGCGATTTACCTCTTGATCGCATTGAAAATATAACTGCTGGGTGTGGCCGAGTGAGCGTAAACATACATCCACCGGTACCCATGGTTGAACGCAGCCGCTTAGCGGCAGACTGCGTCAAACTGTGCAATTAAGTCGAATATTGCTCGTTCAAGCAACGCCGGGTGGGCTGGCTTGCGAGGAGTTATCGGTCAAAAAATCACTTCACGCAAAGTTATATTTACTTTGCCAAAAGCATGTTAACTCAATTAGGCGTCAAGGTAAATCCAAGGCAGCGATTGATGATTGCTTTCGAGACGCTTGCTGGATTACGGCCGATTTTGTTCGCTGGCAGAATAGTATATCGGGTAAGGTCTTGAAAGGGATTGTTTAACAATTAGATATGTAATTCTTCTCTTGCGAAAATATCACCAGGCCTATTCGTGTATTTCTTGATAACACTTCCTACTTTTACCAAGCATGCGTCACCAGCTTGATGTCCATGCGTGTCATTTAATAATTTAAAATAGTCTAAATCTACTATGGCGAGACTAATAGGATTTTTTAACCTTTGGCGCCTTCTCCATTCTTCGTGAAGAAATTCGCTAAATGCGCGTCTGTTGAGAATATTGGCTAGTGTGGTGTAACGAATAAATGGCACATATCAGCGCGACGGGAAGCCGTTAGCTGCGCCCCGCAGGAAGTGCCCTTGGGGTGCAAGGCGCGTCTCGCAGGGAATGGCATGCCCTTTACAAGAGACGCAACGCCGCAGATGACGGCTACCCGTCGCGCCCGAAGGGAGGCCCGCAAATGCCCCAATCCCGCGTTGCAGTCCTTGTTAAGGGAGGGGCCATTAACGGCGGACCGCGCCTTGTCTTGGGGCATTTGTGGGCCTCTGATA
>JASFJX010000693.1:0-3011 GCA_050119385.1 Candidatus Thiodiazotropha sp.
TTCGCCGTTGCCAATTGATCCAAAGCGTCCAAGTGAACCGTTGTAGAGCCCCAGATTCTCACCACCAATGATGCCGACCATTTCCTATCCTAAAAAGTTGTTTTTTTCCAAAGATCAGTAGCCCCTCGAGGCTATCGCTCAAGAAGCCAATTAGTGTTACTCGTAGTTATATATCCAGAGAGGTGGAAATCTGTTTAGGGTTTTTCAGGAAGTTTATTCACTAGTTGTTTTGTTGAATTACAGCTATGCACAGGCCCTATTGGTTGTGATATATTTCTTGCCGAATTGGATAGTTATTGCTTAAAAACTCAAGGAGCCGGAATGTCCGTCGAACTTGATCGGGCGCGAAATCTGGAGAAATTCCTCGCTCAGGACCCGTCAAACACCCACCTATTACACGATATCGCAATCACTTATCAGAAAGCAGGGGAGTATGGAAAGTCGATTGAGTATTTCGAAAAGCTCAGGACCCTGACTGGAGAGGAACCCGGTTTGCTCAATGATATCGGTGCTCTCTATCTCTCGCTTGAACGGGGAGACGAGGCAATCGATGCGTTAAGCAAGGCAACAGCCTTGGCCCCGAATGAAGCCAATTTATTATTTAATCTTGGCTACGCCTACTTCTTCCTCGAACAAACCGAGAGCGCACGGGATGTTTTCGAAAGACTGGCGGATCTGCACCCGGACGAACCGCAGTATTTCTATTATCTCGCCCTCGCTCATGATGAGTTGGGGGATGCCGAAGCCTCGAGAGAATGCCTCGATAAGGTGCTCACTCTCGACCCGAATCATTTGGATGGTCAGCTCTACTGTACATTGAACGATTTTCAATCTGGAAAGCTCAATGAAGCTAAAGAACGCATTGAGCAAATTCTAAAGCAACGCCCCAACAATATAGAAGCCCTACACCTCAAGGCAGAGATTGCCTTGTTGGATTTCGATGCCAAACCAGCACTTATCACACTTCGCAAAGCCGCATCAATTGAACCGAAACAACCCAGGACACACCTTTTGTTGGGGCAGACACTCTTGGTATTGCAGCGGATCAAGCAAGCTCGTGAGGCATTCGAAAGCGCGGTGGATTTGGATACGACATCTGCTTCTGCTTATATCGGCTTGGGTTGGACCGCTTTGTTGCAAGAGGATTATACGCTGGCAGAAAAAGCCTTTTCTCAAGCGATCACCAATGATCCTGACGAGGCGGATAGCTACACAGGACTGGCAACATTGGCTCTCTCACAAAATTCTCCAGAAGAGGCAAAACAACAAGTGACAAGAGCGTTACGCATCAGTCCTGATAATATCACTGCTCTCTTTTTACAGGAAAGGATTGACCAAGTTTCAAATGGAAGCCAGGTAAATGAAGCCATTCTCCAGGATTTGTTAACAAATCGCAGATTATCCCCCTTCGGTTGGAGTGTAAAAGATCTATTAACAAAATTTCAAACATCACACTCCGGGCGAGCAGTAATCGATAAACATCTTCGACGTACACGAATGAACAAGTCTAGTGTATAAATAACTCACCGAAAAAATTTTTAGTTAAAGGAGACAAAGTCGCCATGTGGAACAATCTTTTCATTTCTTATGAACTTAAAAATAGCGAGCAAGATCCAACCGACCTCAACAAAGCGATCGAGTCTTTAGGTAACTCCACTCAACTTCATGAGACCTGTTGGTATGTCAATTCGCCTAAAAATGCCACCGAGGCTGCCAGCCTGGTTGGCTCCTTTATCGAAGAGGACGATATCCTGGTGGTGGCAAATACATCGACCGATTCAGCAACCTGGAAAAATCTTGAAGAAAAACGTGAAATTCGTGTTAAACAGAACTGGAAACGCTAGCCTTAATCAATGAATATTGGCTAGTATCAATGATCGTAGAGACTTCCGAGCAATATCGAGGGTGGATGGTAAATGAGAAACGAGAGCACGAAGCTAGACAGCGAAGAACTGATGCATCTGGCGATGCAAGCTGATAACCATGAGCAAGCCATTGATTACCTTAAACGCGTATTGGAATTATCAGATGACAATGGCAAGGCTTACTATCTGCTTGGTGCCATCCATGCTGAAATCGGCATGTTTGACAGGGCAACGGAAGAGATGACCAGAGCTGTCGAATTGGAACCTGACCTGCCTACCGCGCATTTTCAACTTGGATTGCTTCATATCACATCCGGGCGTGTCAACGAAGCGGAGCACGCCTGGCTCCCCCTCGACAAGCTTGGAGAATCCGATCCGCTATTTCTGTTCAAGCGCGGAATGTTGCACTTGGTCAAGGATGATTTCGATGCCTGCATCGCAGATTTAAACCAGGGTATTGCCCTGAATAATCAAAACGAAGCACTCAATAACGACATGCGTAAGGTCATCACTAAAGCGGAACAAGCACAAAGTTCAACTTTATCCCCATCCGAACCAAATATAGAGCAGACAAGAAACGAAGGTGGCCACCACATCCTTCTATCTGCCTACCAGAGGGATGATGACATCGAACATTGATAGCCTCCCCTATTTTTTTCCGACTCTATGTGATCCAGCATGGACCCAGTAAATAAGTTAACACGCCTACTCGAAGCGCTGCGATTGCAGCAAACGGGAAGTAAGCGGTCGAATAAAACAACCACAACCACAAGTAGCAAAGGTTCTGCATCCCAAATAGACAACGTCGGTAAATACTCCAAAAAAGCGAATCTTGATCAATTAAATCGACGTATTAGTGAGCGCATCAATAGGCTTCCAGCGGAAGACCGGGAAAGTGATAAAGCAGTGCAAACCTTTATCGACTCGGTATTGGCGTGGGAATTTGGCGAAGAACTCTTACAATCTGATTCATTTTCAAGATATTCAAAACAAATCAGAGCGGCGATAAACAGCGACAGTCAACTTAAGCTTGAATTCAAGCTGCTTTTGAAGTCACTTATTCGAGCTAAATAATGGTGGACAGAGCGAGCATAACAGTAACTGAATATCACTGGCAACTGCAAACCTTTTCATGGCCATTTTATG
>JASFJX010000694.1:0-3009 GCA_050119385.1 Candidatus Thiodiazotropha sp.
GCATCACTGCATAAGCGCAAATGGAGATTGAGAATACATCATCGAGCTGCTTGAGCTTTTCAACTATCCAGTCTCTACGGTGTTCGTAGCTACGTCCGGTTAACTCATCCTCGCCGCACAGGAAGGCTCGGCGCACACAGCGGGATATGCAGTGGTAATAGGGGGTTTCTTCAAGACAGATCTGCTGCTTGCGCGATATCTTCATTGCCGGCACCTTGGCTTAGTTTCACTCCATGTGTGCTGGGGACTCTAACTCATACTAGAGGTGTTTTCAAATGATGGCTGTCCTTATTACTTCTTATTACTTCCTTATTACTTTTGGTTTAACGTCGGAAGAGTGTGGTCTGTTAGGCGCTTACGAAACAAAGCATCACGAGCTATATTCTCGAATATTACAATCAAATACGACCGCATACGCATAATGATGGATTAACGCCTAATTGTGCAGAAAATGTTTATTGGAATGCACAGAAAACTGTGGCCAAAAATACTTGACCACTACAGCCACTACACAACAACTATGTGTCTATTATACTTTATTCATTATTCATTTCATCAGAGTATGGTAGTAATTTTTCAATAACAAACTTTTTGAGATCTTCCGCAGTACAACCTTCATAGCCCTCTATATCAGGCTCAAAATAATAAAGATCATTTAGCACCGCCAAGGCACATGTCCTACATGCTGTGCTATCTGTATTCTTCTCTATCGTAATAAGGAAATCTAGCGCTTTAAGCACCACAGGATAATAAACGCCTGCGTGATCGTTTCCCAAAGCATAAATCAGTTTGTTGCCTACTTCTTCTGCTTGGTTTGAATCTGTAAGATCCATAAGTGAATAAAGCGCAGGGGATACTACTTGAGCATCATACATTGTTGGCCCATTAAAATTTGACCAATCCACATTATCGATTTCTTGTTTCAAACTATGATTATGCATGTTTCCAGAAATTACGGATCTTTAATCAAATGGAGTCTATTCACTCCATGCGCCACCTGGTTCGAACTTAACATCTGAAGGAAATTGGCTCTTATTATATTTAGATTGGCACCTTTTGCATACTGGAATATCTTTATATTCTAATTCGCCTGTTGCTTTATTTTTCCTCCAGCCTTTAGCATTAGTCATATGTGCATCTGAGCCTAATTGGCGAGAAATATCATCTTCAGCACAACCCGTTGGATTACTAGAACAACCAACTACAACTTTTCCATCTTTATATCCACCTACATATGTAGCATGTTTACGCTTTAGTTGATTTGCAGTTGAATCGCGAGCTGTTTCTGCTTTCTTTTTTATATCGCAACAATCTCCTTCACCAGAACAAGAAGAACACTCTTTTTTTGTAGTAGTTAGTCCAAACGGATCAACCCACCCCGTAGGATTAGGCGCATAAGCAAACAGATTGCTGCCACCCAACAACCCAATCGGGTCTTGGCTAACGAACCTCCCAACACCCGGGTCATAGTACCGATACCGATTGTAGTGCAGCCCTGTTTCTTCATCAAACTGCTGCCCCTGGAACCTGAACGGCTGCTCCAGCACAGGCGGCGGTTCTTCCTGTCTTCTTCTAGAGTACCTGGTCGATCCGTCCGTCCCCGTCTTACGCAGAGTAACTTCACCCCAGACCTTATAATCCGCCGCCCAGACGATGTTACCTTCCCGATCCGTCAACTCCTGCGGCGCACCCACCTGATCACACTGATACCAGTAGGTCTTCTCATCTTGAACCGTCGCCAGCGGCACAAAGCTTCTCGGCTCAAACAGGAATAGTGCCTGCTTGTTATTGCGCCGGGACTCAATCATCAAATCCCCATCCCAGAGGTACTCCGTCGCCCCAAACGCGTCGATCTTCCGGGTTCTTCGTCCTAAGGCATCATATTCATAACGGGTGGCCTGTTCCGTTCCTTTGCGTGTGACCTTGGCCTCTTTGAGTTGATGCTCGGCATTCCAAGTAAACTCGGCCTCTTCATGGGCACCTTTCTTTCGGGAGGTGACGTTTCCATGAACATCATACTCATAACGCAGATCCTCAAAGACCTCCAGCCGATTGCCAGGAATCGCAAATTCCCCCAGTCCAGTCGGCTGCATATTTCCCGCCGGATCAAACTCAAAAAACTCTTCGGTTCGCCCTTTGGCATTGAGGATACGACCGGTAGGATCATACTGAAAAACCGTATTCCCCCTTTGTTTGTCATGACGCCCCAGCACGTTTCCGGCCCGGTCGTAACGGTAGATGCGTTCGATCGCCGCTTCGGCATTTCTTTTCTGACGGGTTGCCTGATGATGGGCGAGCCTTCCCATGGGGTCGTAGGCGTAACGACTGACCAGACTCCCCTGGGTGCGTTTTATCTCCCGGTGCAGGGCATCGCGTTCAATTTCGCAGAGGATTTGGCGCTCACCCTGGGTTTCCAGGTCGACTTGGTGGAGATGGCCCGAGCCGTAGAAGAGCCAGTTGAGTTTTCGGTTATCCGGCAGGCTTGTGCCGATGCGGTTACCCAGGATGTCGTAATCGTGCTCCAGGGTGCGGGTGTCGCCACCCGAGAGGGTTTGAGTTTCACTCAGGAGTTGTCCCGCAGGATCATAGGCAAAGGCCAATTTGGTGGCGGGATTGTTGGCCTTGGTGAGGTTGCCGAGCTTGTCATAGGTAAAGCTGGCGACACATTCGGTATCACCTTCGGTGTTTTTGGATAACAGTCTACCTAAAGCATCCCGCTCGAAATGGCTGACCTTGCCCGGTCCAAATGTGGAACCACCGGCTTCGATCAGGTGGGTGAGTTCACCGGCGGCGTTGTAGATGTATCGTTGATGACGCCCGTCGAAGCCGATCTCGTCGCTGAGACGGTCGGCGATGTCATAAATAAACTCGGTGGTATCACCATTTTCGTTGGTCAGACGTACGAGACGACCTACGGCATCGTAGGTGTATCGCAAACGGTGTCCATTGGCATCGATGCGCTCGACGGGATCGCCATGGCTGTCATAGACCCAGCGGGTCACCGCGCCC
>JASFJX010000695.1:0-3003 GCA_050119385.1 Candidatus Thiodiazotropha sp.
GGGAAGATATCAATAAAGCCATCAATGAATTCCACAGTGGTGATAAATTCGGTACCGAGTTTATCGAAACAGTGGATGATGACTTTGAGTTGGTAGAAAATAATTTACCTTCTGATTACTCAGTCATTGATGATATGGCGGCAGGCAGTCCGATAATCAACTTGGTTAATTCGATTATTCAACGTGCGGTACACGACAATGCCAGCGATATCCATATCGAACCATCGCAAAACAAATCACGTATCCGGTTCCGTATCGATGGGTTGCTCTACGAGGTCATGACACCCCGATTAGATCTGCATCCGGCCATCGTGTCACGCCTCAAAGTCATGGCCAATCTTGATATCGCGGAGCGTAGACTGCCCCAGGATGGCCGTATTCAAGTCTATACACAGGGTAACCCTATCGATCTTCGCTTCAGTTCACTACCGGGACTCTATGGTGAGAAGGTAGTGTTACGCGTACTGGATAAAAGCCAGGCAATCCTGAATGTATCAAAACTGGGCATGACTGATCAGAACCTGAAAACATTTAAAATGCTGTTGGACCGAAGTTATGGGCTGATCCTGGTCACTGGACCTACCGGCAGCGGCAAGACCACCACTCTCTATTCAGCGATCAACTACCTGAACAGCCTTGAGAAAAATATTGTAACAATCGAAGACCCGGTTGAGTACCAGCTTGATATCGTCAACCAGAATCCAGTCAAGGAAAATATTGGCCTGACATTTGCGAAAGTGCTTAAACATGTACTACGGCAGGACCCGGATGTCATTATGGTGGGTGAGATCCGTGAGCGTGAAACCGCCGAGATAGCGGTACAGGCAGCGCTCACCGGTCATCTGGTGCTCTCAACGCTGCATACCAACGACAGTGTCGGCGCAGTAACGCGTATGATCGATATGGGTATAGAACCCTATCTACTCTCTTCCGCCCTGATTGGGGTTGTGGCACAAAGACTCGTGCGCAGTATCTGCTCCGCATGTAAAACTGACTTTCTTGCCACACCGGAAATGATTGATCGCTACGGCTGGCGCGAATGTGGCAAGGTGCGGCTCTCAAAAGGACGAGGGTGCCCTGAGTGTTATGACTCGGGATACAAGGGGCGTATGGGGGTGCATGAATTGATTGAAACCGATACCGATCTGCAAAGACTCATCATCTCCAATCCGACGCGTGACAAATTGAACGAGTGCATCCAAGCACGCAAGATCAAAACCCTTTTTGATGATGGACTGAAAAGGGTACTGGAAAGAAAAACCACCATCGAAGAGGTCTCGCGGGTGGTCAGTGGATAGACGCCGGCTCATAGGGCACAAAGAGAATAACGAGTGTAGAAACAAATTAAAATGGCTATTGAATTCAATAATCAAACGAAGGATACCAAACAGGGTATCCAAATAGGGCAGATGTTGAAAGGTGTTCAGCAACCTAAGGTCTGTCACAAGGACGTTCGCTTTTTCACTGAGCAGCTGGCCCTGTTACTGGCAACTGGCACCAACCTTCATACCAGTTTAAAGACTCTACTTGTACAAATACAAAACCCAGCCATGACTGACATTGTAGAGGAGATTATCGAGGACATAGGTCAGGGTAAGCAGTTCTCCCAAGCCCTGGCAAAACACTCGGGTGTATTTTCCCAGACATACATCAACTTGATCGCAGCCAGCGAGGATGGGGGTTTCATGCACGATGTACTTGAGCAGCTGCTGGAGATGGAAGAGAAACGGGAACAGCTGCAACGTACGCTGTTTTCAGCGCTATCTTATCCGCTGTTTTTACTGTTCTTCGCCCTTGGTGTAGTTGTTTTTGTGCTGGTGGTTGTCTTTCCCAAGTTTGCCGAGATGTTTACCCTGATTAAAGACCAATTACCCGGTACAACGCTGTTTCTCATGTCAACCAGCGATTTCTTTGTCCAGCAGTGGTTCTACCTGCTAGCGGGTGGGGTACTGACACTGATTGGTTTCAGGTACTGGATGGCAAGCGAATCAGGGCGAAACCGGCTCGACTGGATGAAGCTGCAACTACCCGGCATCCGTACTATCTTCGTACAACTTTACCTGATGCACGCTATGCGTGTGCTCAGTCTTTCACTGAGTAACGGTGTGGGAATACTTGACGCACTCAATTCCTGTAAGGATGTGGTACGCAATCGACTGTTTCAACAGTTCATCGGTAAAGTAGAAGAACATGTCGAAGGAGGGGATGGTATAGCAACGGGATTCAGTCATATTAATTTCATCCCGCCCATAGTTATGCAAATGATCTCGACCGGTGAAGAGACTGGTAATCTACCTAAAGTGATGGCTAAACTTGCAGATTTTTATGAACGGGAAATCACCGCACGCTTGCAAACCTTTTCACGGCTGGCAGAGCCAGTCATGTTATTGGTGATGGGCGTAGTGGTTGGCTTACTCGTAAGCTCACTGATTCTGCCGATTTTTAAACTGTCACGGGCTGTGGGGTAGAGAATCTCAGCAACCTAATTAAAGGCTAAAGCAATTGTATTTAGAAGCCGATAATTGAGTGAAAATAGATAGACTCTAAAGAAGTCTTTTAATTAAACAGAGGTAATTTTAAATGAAACGACCAACTGAATTGATGCAACAAGGTTTTACCTTAGTCGAGCTATTGATCGTAGTGATAATCCTTGCATTATTGGCGGCAATTGTGGTGCCGCAATTCGCTTCATCCACTGATGATGCAAAGATCTCTTCACTGGATACAACGTTGGCTAATGTCCGTACTGCATTGGATCTCTATTATCAGCAGCATGGTGAATATCCCAGTGCGATTGCAGCAACCGGTGGCATCGCTTGCGCAGCCGGTACCGCAGGTGATGGTGCCATCAATACGGAAGCGGCATTTCTGCAACAGTTGTCTTACTACACCGATGAGGATGGTGCGGCCTGTACCAGCCAAAATGGCGGTGCATTCCCCTATGGACCTTATCTGAAAAAAGCTGAGTTGTCAGATAACCCGATCAGTAACCACAACACAGTG